>JBKKAO010000231.1:0-8117 GCA_046714645.1 Burkholderiales bacterium
TATGGCACCGTCAAGGATGCGAAGAAAGCCACGGGCGCGACCGTGTCGGTGATCTATGTCCCACCTCCGTTTGCCGCGGACGCCATCGATGAGGCCGTGGAAGCCGAACTCGATTTGGTCATCTGTATCACCGAGGGTATTCCGGTTCGCGACATGATCCGCACTAAGTACAAGATGCAAGGCAAAAAGACGCGCTTGATCGGTCCCAACTGTCCCGGCATCATCACGCCCGATGAAATCAAGATCGGCATCATGCCTGGGCATATTCACAAGAAAGGCCGCGTGGGCGTCGTGTCGCGCTCGGGTACGCTTACCTACGAAGCGGTGGGCCAGCTGATGGAAATGGGACTGGGCCAATCGTCCTGCGTGGGCATCGGCGGTGATCCGGTCAATGGCATGAAGCACATCGACGTGCTCAAACTCTTCAACGACGACCCGCACACGGATGCCGTCATCATGGTAGGCGAGATCGGCGGATCCGACGAAGAGACCGCCGCACTTTGGGTCAAGGACAACATGAGAAAACCGGTGGTCGGTTTCATCGCCGGGATCACCGCGCCGCCGGGTAAGCGCATGGGCCACGCCGGTGCCATCATCTCCGCGGGCAAAGGCACGGCGACGGAAAAACTCGCCGTCATGGAGGAATGCGGCATTAGAGTGACTCGCAATCCGGCGGAGATGGGCAAGCTGCTCAAGTCGGTGCTATAAATAACGGGGCGTTAACGTTCCCTAAGGACTCGCGCAGGTATAACTTGCCCAGTTTGGCGACCCGCTCGCCACGACGCTCGCTCAGAAAATTCATCATGTTATTTTTGCGCGACGCCTAAGAAAGTAAAGAGGAGCCGTGGAGTTTTCAAGCCCGCAGTTTTGGACAGCGGGCGGAGCGCTTTTGGGTTACGTTGCGGGCGAGATGGCGGTTGGCGATTCGGCGATCTCGGCGTGGATCAACGACAACGCCCATTGGTTGCACTACGCCGCACCTGCTGGAGGTGCGCTCCTGGTGATTGCCGTGGGCAATTGGTTTGCATCGAGAATTCCGGCGCGCGCTGCGCAAGACGCCATCGAGGAAGTCATGGATCTGGATGCTCAGCCGCGGCGTTGAGCGGCTTACACGGAAGAGCTAGGCCATGAGAATACTTGTACCGGTGGATGGATTCGGCAATGCCTTTCGGGCACTGGAGTACGCCATCTCCACTCGAGATCTTTATCGTGACCCAATAGAGATTCATCTATTGAATGTGCAGCGGCCCGTGCTCTCTGGCAACGTGCGCGCTTTTATCTCGCAAGAGCAACTACACAGCTACTACCAAGATGAAGGCACTGCGGCGCTTAAGGCAGCGTGCGAGCGGCCCGGCGGCTCTGGCGTAGCGCACGGCGCACATGTGGCCATTGGGGAAGGAGCCCGTCAGCATCAGCCAGTACGCCGCGCAACAAGACTGCAAGCTGATTATCATGGGGACGCGTGGCATGGGAAACATCGCCAACTTACTGCTCGGCCCCGTCGCGACAAAGGTCGTTCACTTAGCGCGGATCCCGGTGATTCTGGTCAAGTAGCTCCCGTCCGCGGCTTGCGCGCCAATTCTTCGCGCGAGGCATCGCGGGCAAAGACAAGCCTGTTTTACCGCCGGCACAGGGAGTACGCGCGGATATTCAAGCAGGCACCAACAAGGTTTCGCGTCCTGCATGCCGCAGTGAAACTCCTTCCCGCACCCGGCACAATTCATCCCGGCGGCGGTAGCTCGCGATAGCGTATCCAACCCGCGTTCATCTCGTCCCAAGTTTGATCGCCCCACGGAACATCGCGAGCGGGATCGGGATTGGCGGGATTTTGAGCGGAGTTGTCCCAAGTCATCTCCCAAAGGATGCGCGTGCCAGCCGGCAAGACTTTGGGGGTCTGCAACAGATACACCGTCTGCCAATTGAAATCGTAGGCCAGGCGATCGTCCCCGGGGCCGCGATACACTAGCTTCCAGGTCTTGGGATCGATCACTAGGACCTCGGCCGTGCGCGTGAGTCCAAGAGATTCGCCGATTAATTGCGTTCCATCCAAAAGGATGGGGAAATCGATAGCGAATTCGGCGGCTTCTTTCGCGACGGTCTCGCGATCATCCTGCAAGTTCGTGTTAAGGAGTAGGAATCCGGCTCCTTGTGCGTGGTATCGGTCGCGCAGATCTCGCAAGGAGGGAAGGGCCTGCCGCACCACAGGGCAGCCATTGCCGTGCACCATGAGGACCACAGCCCTCGCGTCCGACAGATAGCGTAGCTCGTGAGCCGCACCCTTATGATCGAGCAAGCGGAAGTTGTCTACCCGGTCTCCTGGCGCCAAGGCGAGAGCTGAAGGTGCGGCCAGCAGCAATATCGCCGAGAAGAATAGAGTCTTCATGATTGAGTCCTAGTCCTAGTAGTAGATACCGTGCCGTGGATTGGCGTGGAGGTATCGGCATCGATCTCGGAAGGAGCGGCAGAACACACCGAGCAACGCGGATCCTTGCGCAGTCTCACGCAGCGCCAGGTCATGGTCAGCGCATCGAGCAGTTGTAGCCGTCCTTTCAAACTCTCTCCAGTACCCGTGACGATTTTAAGGGCTTCGGCCGCTTGCATGGCACCGATGATGCCCACCAGCGGCGCGAATACGCCCATGACCGCGCAGCGCGTTTCTTCTATCTCACCGCCCTCGGGAAATAGGCACTCGTAACAGGGGCTCGATGCGTCGCGCAGATCGAACACGGAGATCTGCCCGTCGAAACGCACGCCTGCTCCGGAGACCAGTGGCTTGCGAAACTTCACGCAGGCGCGATTGATGGCGTGGCGAGTGGGGAAGTTGTCACTGGCATCGATGACAACGTCTGCATCCTTGACCAGCACGGCCAGTCGCTCACCTTCGATTCTTTCCGGGATCAACTCGACCTGCACCTCCGGATTGATGCGGGCCAACGTGGCTTGCGCCGACTCCACTTTAAGCTGGCCTATGGATCCGGTGTGGTGGGCGATCTGGCGTTGGAGGTTGGTGAGGTCGACGGTGTCGGCATCGCACAAGGTGATCGTGCCGATGCCGCTCGATGCCAGGTACATGGCGACCGGACTACCTAATCCGCCCATGCCTACGACCAAGGCGCGGGCTTCGCACAACTTCTGTTGCCCTTCAATTCCGAATTCGGGCAGCAGAATATGGCGGCTATAGCGCAAAAGCTGTTCGTCGTTCAGGTCCATGGTCAGGAAAGAAAAAAGCCGCCGGGAAGGCGGCGTTCTTCTTGGCGTATTGAACTCAGCGCTTGCTAAGAATCTGTAGCCCTTTCAGCAAATTGATCGCCTGGTTGAGCTGATAGTCGTTCTTCGACCCAAACTCCGTGGCGAGCGAGGGCTTCTTGTCGCCTTCGCTCTTGGGCTCGGAGTCGGCCGCGGGCTTAGTACCGGGTTTGCCGGTATCGCCTCCTTTGTCCTCCGTCGGATTGGACAGGTGACGTTCCAAATCCGCCTCGCGCATCCTTAGGCTTGCCTCGGACTCGGTGATGGTGGCTTCCTCGACCACGATGTCCGGCGTGATGCCTTTGGCTTGGATAGAGCGGCCATTGGGTGTGTAGTAGCGGGCGGTGGTGAGTTTGATGGCCGTGCTATTGCCCAGAGGAAGAATAGTTTGCACAGACCCTTTGCCGAAGCTTTGTGTGCCCATGATCACCGCGCGCTTATGGTCTTGCAGTGCGCCCGCGACGATCTCTGAAGCCGAAGCGGAGCCGCTATTGACGAGAACCACCATGGGAACCGTCTTGACTCCGGCGGGTATCTTCTTCATGAAGTCGTCCCGGCTGCCGCGCAGGTAGTGCTCGGGACTCGCGTAGAGCCGCATCTTGGAGTCCTCGGTGCGCCCGTCGGTATAGACGACCAGTGCGTTGTTAGGCAGGAACGCGGCCGATACGGCGACGGCGGCGTTGAGCAATCCGCCTGGGTCATTGCGCAGATCCAAGACCAGACCCTTGACGCCAGCGGGGTTGTCTTTGTAGATCTTTTCCAATGCGGTGACTAACTTTTCGGCGGTGTGCTCCTGAAATTGCGTGATGCGCACATACCCAAACCCGGGCTCGATCCCTTTGCTCTTTACGCTTTGAATCTGAATGACCGCGCGGGTGAGGGTAAAGATCTTGGGCTTGGGTTCGCCCTTGCGAATCACTGTCAGTGTGATATCGGTGTTGGGTTTGCCTCGCATGCGCTTGACGGCATCATTGAGCGTCATGCCCTTAACGTTGGCATCGTCGAGTTTGATGATGAGATCGCCGGGTTTGAGCCCCGCCCGGTGGGCTGGCGTATCTTCGATGGGGGACACGACTTTGACGAAGCCCTCTTCCATAGCGACTTCGATGCCCAAGCCGCCGAATTCGCCCTGAGTCCCCACTTGCAGCTCTTTGAACGCTTCGGCATCGAGATAGGCGGAGTGGGGGTCCAAGCCGGTCAACATGCCGTTGATGGCCTCGCCGATGAGCTTCTTGTCATCGACCGCTTCGACGTAGTCGCTCTTGATGCGGCCGAAGACTTCGGTAAAGGCCCTTAGGTCTTCGATGGGTAAGGGGCCGGGACTTTTCTCCGCTACGGCGGAGAGATTCAAAGTAATCAGTATCCCGACCACTGCTCCCACAGTGATCATGGCGGCTTGCTTTAATTTAGTGCGCATCGCGGTCTCCTACAGGGGTTGGAGTTTATACGTACGGATGGGTTGCCGCTGCATGGGTTGGATGAGACCTTCGTCCAACCTACTCACCGAGCCATCCATTTCATCGGGTCAACCGGTTTCCCCTGCACTCTGATCTCAAAGTATAAACCTGAATCTCCGCTCCCGCCGCCGTTTCCGGCGACGGCAATCTTGTCACCACCGTTAACTTTGTCGCCCACCTTGCGAGTCAGCGACTGGTTATATCCATACAGGCTCATGTAGCCGGCCCCGTGGTCCAGGATCAGGAGTTTTCCAAACCCTCGCAGTGAATCGGCGTAGGCGACTTCGCCCGAGGCGATGGCTTTCACCGATTCCCCGCTCTGCGTGGCGATCACTAGACCTTTCCAAGACAATCCGGTGTCTGAGCGTGGACTCCCAAAGCGATTGGTGAGTTCCCCTATTACCGGCAATCTCAATTTCCCCTTGAGCTTGGCGAAGGCCACCTCTCCCGTGGGCTCGAGGGTCTTCAGGTTCTTTTTCCGCTTGGACTTCTTGGCAAGTTCTTTCGCGAGATAGGCCACTAGAGACGCTAAGCGTTGCTCGTTTTTCTTGAGAGTTTCGACTTCCTCTTTTTGCTTCTGAATATCCGTGGCGACCTTGTTTAGCAATCCTTCGCGTGCCTGGCGCTCCTTTTCCAGCCGCTTTCTTTCTTTCTCCGCCTCGTTGTGCAGGGCTTCGAGTTCCTTGCTCTTCTCCGCTGTTTGAACAGTAAGATCGTCCAGTTGGGTGAGACTTTCGCGCAGATCGGCGATCACTTGACCGCGAGATTTGGAAACGTAGCTCAAGTAATGCAAATGCCGGGACACCTGGTTGGCATCCCTTCCCGTGAACATCAGTTGCAAGGATTCCGGCGCACCGCTCAAATACTGCTGGTGCACCAGAGTGGCGAGGATGGCGCGTTGATCCGCGAGAGTTTGATTGACCGAGACGCGTTGTTGCTCTAATTCCCGTAGCTGCGACTGAAGCGTCTTCTGTTTGGCTTGTAGCTCCTTTAGCTTTCGCCGCGCGCTACCGATCTCGCGATCGGAACTCTTCACTGCCTTGGCGGCCTCCAGGCGAGTCTGCTCTTTCTCCGCGATTTGCTTTTCCAACTGCTCGATTCGGCCACGGACGGCCTTAAGCTCCTCAGAAGGCTTGTTCGCGGCGATGCCTATGGAACAAGAGCCTGCGACCAGTGCCGAGAGGAGGAAACGCGCAGTATTCATCGCAGCGAATTCACGCCTTGGCTTTGCCCTGTGCGGCCACGGCCTTGATGGCGGCCTCCACTTTGGCGGGATCCCCGAGGTAGTACTGGCGCAGAGGTTTCAGAGCGGCGTCCAGTTCGTAGACCAGGGGAATGGCGGTCGGGATGTTCAATCCCACGATGTCCTGGTCCGAGACCTGGTCGAGGTACTTGATGAGGGCGCGCAGGGAATTACCATGAGCGGCGATGACGATTCGTTGGCCTGACGCCACCAAGGGCGCGATCTCTTTCGTCCAATAGGGCACCACGCGCGCCACGGTTTCTTTAAGTGACTCGGTGCGCGGAATGTCTTGGGGACTCAGTGCGGCATAGCGCGGGTCGCGTCCTGGATAGCGCGCATCGGAGGGGTCTAGCTCGGGCGGGGGAATATCGTAGCTGCGGCGCCAGGCGAGGACTTGATCCTCCCCGAACTTGGCGGCGGTCTGCGCCTTGTTCAGTCCCTGCAAAGCCCCATAGTGGCGTTCGTTGAGTTGCCAGGCATGGCGCACGGGAATCCACATCAGGTCCAGTTCGTCGAGCGTAATCCACAGGGTGCGGATCGCGCGCCGAAGCAAGGAAGTGAAGGCGGCATCGAAGGTGAATCCTTCCGATTTGAGCAGTTTTCCCGCTTCGCGTGCCTCTTCCCGGCCGGCGTCGGATAGATCTATATCGGCCCAACCGCTAAAGCGATTCTCCTTGTTCCAAACGCTCTCACCATGGCGGAACAACACAATCTTGAACATGAGCACCATTTCCTTTGGCCACAATCCACGTATTCTAGGTGGATAAGCGGGTGAAATACCAATGACAAGCACGCGAGTTCCTACCGCCTGCGGCCCGCGAGTCAAAGAGATCTCCCATGACAAGACTTCGTGACGCAACTCCAGATGAGGCACATGCCGAAGGCTCGCGCCGCTGGTGGCTGGTGCTAGGCGTCTTGGGGTTGATGTTCAGCTTGCCCTTCCTTGCCCCATCCAAAGCCCCGCCTGTGCCCAGTTTTCATGCCGAGGCCCTGGCGGCAGTCTTGGGTCTTGTGGGCATTTCCCTGACGATCTTATTTCGGATCTCTAGGACGATCTCGGTTCCTAGCATGACCCTGGTTCCCGGCCTGTTGTGCGTATTGCTGCTGGCGCAAGTGTTGAGCCGTCACGTGCCAGCGGCCCAGCCCGCCCTGCTGGCCTCTCTATACCTGCTCTGGGCGGGCGCGCTGATTATCGTTGGATCGGCCTTGCGCGAGGCCCTTGGGTTAACCCGTGTTGCAAACGGACTCGCTTGGTTCATGGTCATCGGAGGTGTGTCGAGCGCGCTGGCCGGTGCGGCGCAGGTTTTCAGGTCGGAAGTGCTATCGGCCTGGGTAGCCACCTCCGCCGGTGCGGTGTGGGGGAATCTCGGCCAACCCAATCATTTTGCTAACTATCTAGCGCTTTCCTTGTGTTCGGCGCTGCTGTTATGGATAAACCGCAAGCTGCGCACGATATCGCTCGTCGTCCTCGCGGGACTGCTGTGCTGGGTGTTGCCCTTGTCGGGCTCCCGCTCCATTTGGCTCTACTCCGCCAGTTTCGTCTTTTGCGCGGGAGTATGGTTCTATCGTGATCGATCGGCTAGCAATCGAAGATTGTTCCTGGCCACGCTATGGCTTATCCCCGCCATGCTCAGCGCGGACCTCACCTGGGATTTTCTGGGAATCGAAGGGCTCTCCCGGACCACCAGCCTGGATCGTTTGCACGGCAATCCCATGGAGGAGCGCGCTTACATATGGGCCACGGCTTGGCGGATGCTGCAGGCGGCGCCGTGGACCGGTGCCGGTTGGGGACAGTTCGGCTGGCAGTACTTCTTACTAAACGGCCAGCAAGCGCAACCGCTTTCTGGATACACCCACCACGCACACAACCTGGTCCTTCATCTGGGGGCGGAGTTAGGGTTGCTTGGGATTCTGGTGCTAGTGCTGGGGCTAGGACTTTGGTACCGAGCCGCCCGCAAGCTGGCCACGACGCCGGCCACTTGGTGGGTGGTGAGCGTCACTTGTGTGCTGAGCATCCATGCGCTGCTCGAGTACCCGCTGTGGTACGCCTATTTTCTGGGAATCGCGGCAGTCACTCTTGGCCTGACCCAGAGTGCCAAGCTAGAATTCGCGCCGTCTCGCCTTTTGCGAGTAATGTTCGCCGCCGGCTTGGCATTGGGATGGTTCGCACT
>JBKKAO010000232.1:0-6215 GCA_046714645.1 Burkholderiales bacterium
GCGCCAAGAGCGCGGGGAATACAAGTTCGTCGTTTAGGAGATTCGCTGCCTTACCCAGGCTTCCACACTGCCCAAAGCCTGTGGAAGCTTGCTTGCATCGGTGCCACCCGCCTGCGCCATATCAGGCCGGCCGCCGCCTTTGCCGCCTACCTGCTGGGCGACGAAGTTCACCAGTTCGCCAGCCTTCACCTTAGCGGTCAGGTCGTTAGTCACTCCCGCGATGAGCGAAACCTTTCCTGCCTCCGCTGACGATAAAACGATGATGGCGCTTTTGAACTTGTCCTTCAGCTTGTCCAAGGTCTCACGCAGCACCTTGGCATCGGCGCCCTCTATCAGCGCCGCCAGCACCCGTGTTTCACCGATCATCACCGCGCCCTCCGCGAGATCATCGCCTTGGGAGGAGGCGAGTTTGGATTTGAGGCGGGCGACTTCTTTCTCCAAGGCCTTCACCTGCTCCAATACTTGGCCGATCTTGGCATCGATTTCCTGCGGTTGCGCTTTGAGCAAGGCGGCTGCGCCCGCAAGCCGCGTATCCATGGTTTGCACGTAATTCAACGCCACCGACCCCGCGATGGCTTCCACACGCCGCACGCCGGCGGCCACGCCGCCTTCGGCGACGATCTTGAAGAAACCGATATCACCGGTGCGCGTGACGTGGGTACCGCCGCAAAGCTCGCGCGAAGAACCGATGTCCAGCACACGCACTTCATCGCCGTACTTTTCGCCGAACAGCGCCACGGCGCCGTGCTTCACCGCATCGTCGAAATTCATGACGCGCACCTGGGTCGCGGCGTTTTTCAGGATCTCGGCGTTCACCATTTCCTCGACTTGTTGAAGTTCCTTGGCTGTCATGGGCGAGTTGTGGCTGAAGTCGAAGCGCGTCTTGTCTTCGTCCACCAAGGACCCCTTCTGTTGAACGTGAGAACCCAACACTTGGCGCAGCGCTTTGTGCATTAAATGCGTCACGGAATGGTGGCGCACCGTGCGCGCGCGCAATTCCTCGTCGACCTGAGCAGCCACTGGATCGCCCACCTTGAGCGCGCCCGATACCAGTGTCCCGTGATGACCGAACACCTCGGCCTGGATCTTCTGCGTGTCGCCGACTTCGAATAGGGCGTGAGACCCGCGTAACACGCCCCGGTCTCCCACCTGGCCGCCGGACTCGGCGTAGAAGGGCGTGCCATCCAAGACGACGATGCCGCTCTCGCCCTCCGCCAGCGCGCTGAGCGCGCTCCCCTCACGATAGAGCGCCAGCACTTTTCCAGGATGCGATAGGGTTTCGTAGCCATTGAACTGTGTCGGGGCGCCCTGGTATTCCACCGCGCCCTTCATGGAAAACTTGCTGGCGGCGCGAGAGCGCTCCTGCTGCGCACTCATGGCCGCGTCAAAGCCTCTCATGTCGATCTGAAAACCACGCTCACGGCCGATATCGGCCGTGAGGTCAATGGGAAAGCCGAAGGTATCGTAGAGTTTGAAAGCGGTGCCGCCATCCAAGCGTTGCGCATTGGCCACCAGAGCGGAGTCGAGAATCTCCATACCGGTCTCCAAGGTCTCGGCGAAGCGCTCTTCTTCCTGCTTCAAGGTGGCCGTGACGCTAGCTTGGTTTTGCACCAACTCGGGATAGGCCGCTCCCATTTCGCGGGCGAGATCGGCCACCAGCTTGAAGAAAAATGGCCGCTTCTGCCCTAGTTTGTAGCCGTGGCGCATGGCGCGGCGCGCGATCCGGCGCAGCACGTAGCCTCGCCCTTCGTTGCCCGGAATCACGCCGTCGCAAATCAAAAAGGAGCAGGCACGGATGTGATCGGCGATGACGTTAAGCGATGGTGAAGCCAAATCCTTGGCGCCAGTTTCGCGCGCCGCCGCCTTAATCAAGGTCTGGAAAAGATCGATCTGATAATTGCTGTGCACGTGTTGCAGCACGGCGGCGAGGCGCTCCAATCCCATGCCGGTGTCCACGGAGGGCTTGGGTAAGGGATGCAAGGTGCCGCTCTCGTCGCGGTTGAACTGCATGAACACGAGATTCCAGATCTCGATGTAGCGGTCGCCGTCGGCACCGGGGGATCCCGGCGGTCCGCCCGCCACCTCAGGGCCGTGGTCGTAGAAAATCTCCGAGCATGGACCGCAAGGCCCGGTGTCGCCCATGGCCCAGAAGTTATCGCTCTCGTATTTCTTACCGCCGGGCTTGTCTCCCAGACGAACGCAGCGATCCTTGGGCACGCCGATTTCCTGGGTCCAGATGTCGAAGGCTTCATCGTCGTTTATGTAGACCGTGGCCCATAGCTTCTCCTTGGGCAAGCCGTAGACTTGCGTCACCAACTCCCAGGCGTAGCGGATGGCGTCGCGCTTGAAGTAGTCGCCGAAGCTGAAATTGCCCAGCATCTCGAAGAAGGTGTGATGGCGTGCGGTGTAGCCCACATTCTCCAGATCGTTATGCTTGCCCCCGGCGCGCACACAGCGCTGGGAAGTGGTCGCGCGCTTATAAGGACGTTTGTCATGGCCTAGAAAAACGTCCTTGAATTGCACCATGCCCGCGTTGGTAAAGAGCAAGGTCGGATCATTGCCCGGCACCAAGGGGCTGGAAGCCACGATGGCATGACCCTTACTCTCGAAATACTGCAGGAACCGCTCTCGAATCTCGCTGCTGTTCATTACCCGGCCTGTCACGTCTGGTCTAAATCACTATCCGATTGGAGCACCCGCGCGATGACTGCTCCGCTAAAACCTCTACCCGCTAAAAACCGGGTCTGTTTGGCGCGCTCCTCCAAGCTCGCCGGCAAGGCGCGAAAACGCTTGCGCCAAACCACACGGGCGCGCTCGAGTTCGTTGTCCTTGAGTGCGGCGGTGGAGCGCGCCAGGACTTCTTCACTGGCACCTTTTTCCTTCAACAAGGCTGCGATGCGTGAAGCGCCGAAACGCGTCTTTTTGGCCGTCATCAACGTTTCGGCCGCGCGCCCTTCGGACAACCACCCGCGCTGCTCGAACTCATCGAGCACGGCTCTCAACTCCACTGGATCGGCGTCCCCGGCATGTTGGAGTTTATGTTCGATTTCGGCGCGAAAGTACTCTCGCCGCGCCAGCATTCGCAGAACTCTCGCCCTGATGCCCGGCAACGGGACTCGCCCTATTTACTCTTCCTCCGCTTCCGCCGCGGGGGCTGCGGTGGAAGCAGTCACCCCGGCCACTCCCGCATTGGCTCGCACCTTGGCCTCGATTTCCAGAGCCATCTCCTTATGCTCCTTGAGAAACTCGCGGGCGTTGTCCTTGCCCTGTCCGATGCGATCGGCCCCATAGCTGTACCAAGCGCCGGATTTCTCCACCACCTTGTGCAGCACCCCCAAATCGATGACCTCGCCTTCCCAGGAGATACCTCCGCCGTAGAGGATGTCGAAATCCGCCTGCTTGAAAGGCGGCGCCACCTTGTTCTTCACCACCTTGACCCGGGTTTCGGAGCCGATCACCTCGTCGCCCTTCTTGATGGAACCGATGCGGCGAATATCCAGGCGCACCGAGGCATAGAACTTCAGCGCGTTACCACCCGTGGTGGTTTCGGGGTTGCCGAACATGACGCCGATCTTCATGCGAATCTGGTTGATGAAGATCACCAGCGTGTTCGAGCGTTTGATGTTAGCGGTGAGTTTGCGCAGCACTTGCGACATGAGACGGGCTTGCAGTCCCATCTGCGGCTCGCCCATCTCGCCTTCGATCTCCGCCCGCGGCGTGAGGGCTGCCACCGAATCCACCACTACCACATCCACGGAGCCCGAGCGCACCAGCATGTCGGCGATCTCCAAAGCCTGTTCGCCATTGTCAGGCTGGGAAATGAGCAGTTCATCGACGCTCACCCCAAGCTTCTGGGCATATTGTGGATCCAGGGCATGCTCGGCATCGATGAAGGCGGCGGTGCCGCCTGCCTTCTGCATCTGGGCGATCACGGACAGGGTCAGCGTGGTCTTGCCCGAGGATTCCGGCCCATAGATCTCCACAACCCGGCCCCTGGGCAACCCCCCTACGCCCAGGGCGATGTCCAACCCTAAGGAGCCGGTGGAGACCACCTGAATGTCCTTGTTGATGTCGGCTTCCCCCAGCCGCATGATGGATCCCTTGCCGAACTGCTTCTCGATCTGCGATAGAGCCGCTTGCAGGGCCTTGCGTTTATTTTCTTCCATTTTTATTTACCTTAGCTTTTTCAATGGGTTGATTATGGCACAAGACTATTCCTCGGCGGGGTGCCGCGTTGCCTGCAACGCACATACCCAGCATCAAGGCAATACCTTGGCGTGCCGATAACGAACCCATGCTGATAACGGCCTCAGCGACCAGCATAGGGCGTTTTCGTATTCTCAGAACCCTCGGCCGCGGCGCGCAGGGGGAGGTGTTTCTCGCGGAGGATACGCGCCTAAAGCGGCAAGTCGCAATCAAAACCCTACAGGTATCCGGTCGGACGAACCAGGAGCGCGCGGCACAGGTGAAGGCGCTGTTGGAAGAATCCACGATCGTGAGCCAGCTCGCCCATCCGAACATCGTCCCGCTGTTCGATGCTGGTGAAGAACAAGGCGTGCCTTACTTGGTGTTCGAGTACGTGGAGGGCCGCACCTTGCAAGCGCAAATCCGTGACATGGGGCCCCTTCCCCCGGCGCGGGCGGTGGATCTCACCATCCAGATCCTCAAGGCCATGGGCTACGCCCACCAGAAAGGCATTGTGCACCGGGATCTGAAGCCGGCCAATCTCATGATCCAGGGCGATGTGATTCGCGTCATGGACTTCGGCGTCGCCCAGTTGATCTCTCAAGAGCTTGACGACGACGAGGCATTCGCCGGCACGCCCGCCTACATGGCGCCTGAGTATATCGACCGGAAAATCTACACCACGCGCTCCGATCTGTTCTCCGTGGGCATGATCCTCTACGAGATGCTAAGCGGGTCGCCTGCAATTGTTGGCAAGAACATCTTCGAAACCTTGCACCGCATGGTGCACGAAGCCTTCGCGCCGCCCTCCGAGGTGAATCCGGCGGTGGATGAACGTGTGGACGACCTAGTGCTTCGCGCCATGGCGAAAGCGCCGGAGGACCGCTATGCAAGTGCGACAGAGATGGAGAACGCGCTCTATCTCTACCTCAATCCCGAGGAAACGCGCGACACCGGTACGCCCCTCGATAGCCAACAGGGTACGCTCGAATTTCTGCTGCGCCGCATGCGCCATCGCAGCGACTTCCCCGCGCTTACCTCCACCATTGGCGCCATCAACCGTGCCGCCGTTTCCACCTCCGAACCCTTAACAGGGTTGGCCAGCACCATCCTTAAGGACTTCGCATTGACCAACAAGCTGTTGAAATTGGTCAATACCGTTTACTACCGGCAATTCGGCGCCAACATCAGTACGGTATCCCGGGCCGTCATGGTGCTAGGCTACGACAGCACACGCAGAATCGCCCTCACGCTGATGCTCTTCGAGCATCTGCAGAACAAAGCTCAGGCCGCCCATCTGCGAGATGAGATTCTAGCCAGCTACTTCTCCGGCATGCTCGGCCGCTTGCTGGCGGAGCACACCGGGGTGAAGGATACGGAGGAGGGATTCATCTCCGCTCTTCTGCACCCCTTGGGCAAACTGCTCACCGCCTTTTATTTCCACGACGAATACGTGGAAATTCAGAAACTCTCTCTGTCCAAGGGATACGGCGACAACCGTGCGTCCCGTGATGTCATGGGAGTGACTTACGACGATCTCGCGGTGGGTGTCGCCAAGCACTGGCATTTTCCGGAGCGGCTGATAGACAGCTTGCGCCGGCTACCTGAAGGAAAGCCGGCGAAAATCGCGACGGATGTAGATCTCCTACGCGTGATCGCCGATGCCTGCACGGACCTATGCGCGGCCATCCGGCAAACCAACCCGCAAAAGCGCGACACCGCACTTGCAAAAATGGCGGAGCGCTTCGCGGACGTGCTTAATCTACATGAAGACGATATCCCCAAGTTCATCAAGCAAGCTTACGAGGCGCTCAACGCCGATGCCACCTTGCTCAACTTCAAGCCGGCTAACAGCCCCTTTTATCTCGCCCTCACCAGCGTGATCAGAGGCCAAGATCCCGCGGAACGGCCGAAGACTAAAGACGCTGCGGAAACCCTGAGTGCACTGGGTGCTACGACATTGATTGCCTCGCCTTCGTCCACCATGTCCTCCGCCGCCCGGCAGGAAGTCCTGGCCGCGGGTATTCAGG
>JBKKAO010000233.1:0-2546 GCA_046714645.1 Burkholderiales bacterium
GCCCGGTCTCGATCGAGGGTGACCAGGTCAGGTTCTCCCAGGCATACGTGAGCTTGCCGTAACCCTCGAAGTAGTCGTAATCGGCGCTGCCCTCCTCGTCCTGCTCGGGATAGGCGTAGTAGACCATACCCAGGTCCCAGCCGATGCCGTTGGCGAAGCTGCCGGCGAATCCACCGTAGAAATCGATCTCGATCGAGGCGCTGTCGTCGGTGCCGGCATTGAACTCGATGTTGGAGGCCCACACGCCGGCGTAGAAGCCCGACTCATGAGAATAATCGAAGCCGCCCTGGATGGCCGGATCTTCGTTGGAGTTGGTGATACCGCGAAAGACGTACTCCGAGAACAGGCCGACATTCGCACTGAAAGTATGCGGTGAGGCGGCGGCTTCTTCGTCGGCGCCCGCCAGCAGTGGCAGTGCGGCGAGCGCGACGGCGCCTGCCAGCAAAGCGGTCCGCTGTGCTGCGATCATGGGTCCTGAAGGATAGCTAGGCATGGTCCTGATCTCCGTGGTTGGATGCGGTTGACGAGAACGGTGGGAGCGCGAAGTGGAGCATCATGGTGCGCAACGCGCGCAGACAAAAGATCGCTGCCTATTTAGTGTCCGTCCAAAAACGGCAGCGTATTGAAAGGTAAGAAAAATATTTGACGCAGGGGATCGAAACCTCCGGCGGGTCGTGATCTAATGGGATCTCATCTCACTGATATTCCAGTCGATCAGCAACACCGCAGGAGGGGGAATGCGCCAGAAACGCACGGCCCAGGCCACTATATACGAAGTGTTTTCCGATCATGAACTAGGGCGCGAGCTGCAGACGATGTCCGAGTGGCTGGATGCCCATCGGGGCGTGCTGACGGGGGTGATGAACGATCTGTGTCGGCGGGGTTTGAAGGCAACCGGACGCTGCGGTCTGTCGGCAGAGTCGGTGTTGCGCTGTGCGGTGCTCAAGCAACATCGGCAACTGAGCTATGAAGAGCTCGCGTTCTATCTGCGGGACTCGGCGAGCTTCCAGGCGTTCGCGCGGTTGCCGATGCACTGGTGTCCGAAGAAGTCAGCCCTCCAGGGTGTCATTGCTGCGATCCAACCGCAGACCTGGGAGGTCATCAATCGTGCATTGATGAAGACGGCGGCGGCGACGCGCATCGAGCCGGCACAGCGCATACGGATTGACAGTACGGTCACCGACAGTCCGATCCACGCGCCGAGTGACAGCCATCTGTTATGGGACGGCGTCCGCGTCATGGTTCGCTTGCTCAAAGCGGCGCGAGCCCTGCCGGGTGCCCCGCGTGTGACGTTCGTCAATCATAGTCGCGTGGCCAAGAAGCGTGCGCAAGCATTGTGGTACACGCGTGGAGCAACGAAGCGGGCACCGTTGTATCGTGACTTGATTGCGGTGACGCGCGCCACGTTGGCATGGCTGACCAAGACTTGCGATCGCTTATCGGCCGATGGGGTGTGGAGCGTGGAGAGGCTAGGCTGGACAAATCAAGTCAAACATTACGAAACGCTTATTCTGAAGGTGATTTCGCAAACTGAGCGGCGCGTGTTCAATGGCGAGGCCGTGTCAGCTGGCGAGAAGATAGTGAGCTTGTTCGAGCCGCACACTGACATCATCGTCAAGGGTCGGCGTGAGGTTCAATACGGCCACAAACTCAATCTGATCTCTGGTCGCAGCGGACTCATCCTCGATGCGGTCATCGAGTCCGGCAATCCGACAGATAGTCAGCGCTTCATGCCCATGCTCGAACGCCATCAAGCACACTACGGGTCGATGCCGCGACAGGTTGCTGCCGACGGCGGCTACGCCACCGCCGCCAATCTGACGAGCGCCAAGGACGCCGGAGTCGAAGATGTGGCCTTCCACAAGAAGCGCGGCTTGGCCATCGCTGAGATGGTCAAGAGTCCTTCAGTCTATCGCCGACTGCGCAACTTTCGCGCTGGCATCGAGGCCGGGATCTCCTGCTTGAAACGCGCTTACGGCCTGGCTCGCTGCACCTGGAAAGGACTGCCGCACTTCGAAGCCTACGTGTGGTCGTCGGTCGTCGCTTACAACTTGAGTCTGCTCGCGCGCTACCGACTCGAATAGCCGCATCGTCAGTCACTGCTCGTGACCTTCGGCGGCCGTCGGACGGGCAGCTTTGTAGACGTCACGTCCGCACGGCATCTGCCGCACCAGAGAAGCCAGAATCTGCGTCTTCGGCCCGCCCCGAGCCACCCACCAAGCGCTTTCGGCTCGCAAAATACCCGGCTAAACTGCGCGGGATCAGCGCTTTCTGGACGGACACTATTTAGATCCCGATCTGTTGAGGTCAAGGCAGCAACTCGTGCAACTGCAAGGCTCGCTATGCCGGCACATCGGGTCGTTGCTACGCCGCAATGGTCTTCATTATAAGGCCGAGACTCAACGCAAGAGCCACTGGCAAACGCATCACTACGGTTGGTTGGACAGAACGATTGATGGCTGTTCGGAGAGTCTGAAGGTCAATCTTGGTTTGTTGCTGCGCCAACTGAAAAGTCTTGACAACATCCTGGCTGCTTACGGTAAGGA
>JBKKAO010000234.1:0-4029 GCA_046714645.1 Burkholderiales bacterium
CTGGATGTTTGATCAGACGAGCGAGCGCCATCCCCGTGTCACGATCACCTCGCGCCGGTGGCGTCCACTCAAGATGCTTCACCAATCCGCCCGCCGCCGAGATGGCCTCTGCGAACCGGCTCAAGCCCACATTCACCACCGCCAACTGGCTTTGAAGAAGACTAGGGGGTGTTGACATAGTGTCGGTGAAGCACGTTAGGCATGGATGATCTTGATGGCCATTCGCACCGCTTGGGCGTTGCTGCTAGCGAGGAGGACACCCGCATCCTTTAGCGCCGTTTCTTGCCGAGACAGCCCTTGCGGATCTTGCTCAGTGCCACAGACAAATCCTACCCACGCGATGGTTCTTCCGTCGCGTTGCGCGATCTCTTTCGCTGCTCTAAGCGCCGGTAGCATCTCCGCGGTGGGATCGGCGTGGGCGCCGTATCCCAAGACCACGTCGAAGAGGATCGCGCGAACTTTCGGATCCGCCGCTTCGCGCAACAAGCGTTCGTTGCGTAAACGATGATCGATCATGGGATGAGGACGGCCGCGGGTGAACTCATCATCGCCCAAATCGACCAGCGTGTGGGCCTGGCTGTGCCAGACATCCGCGAGTTCATGCGCAGCGCCCACCGGGGTGTTGGAGTAGACCTCACGCACGGCGTTCGACAGAAGAAGCGTGGCCTCATAGCAGAAGGTCCCGCCACTATAGAGCGCGCGAAGATAGGTTTGCCCGGCTTCGAACTTGGGGACGTCGAAGACCAGCAACTCTGACTCGGCGCGGTTTGGGCGATGCCCTCGCGCCAGTGAGGCCGCCATGCTGGCGGCCTCCTCCAGCGTGCTGGCCGCGACGATGTGAGCTCGTTCCACGGATTGCGCCTCGGCTCCTAGGAAGCAGACGACCACCGGCTTGCCCGTCGCCGACGCTCGATCTAAGACCCGTGCCGCCACTTCGCGAGCAGGGGGTTTGGAGACCAGCACGATGACTCGGGTTTCAGTATCCGCCGCGAGTTCATCGATTGCCTGCAACATGGAAGCCCCGCCGATTTCCGAACGCAAATCTCGGCCGCCCGTACCCAGTGCGTGAGAGACGCCGACACCCGCGCGGCTCAAGAGCGAAGTCACCTGTTGCATTCCGGTGCCCGATGCACCGACGAGTCCCACCGGCCCGCGTTGCACGACATTGGCGAAGCCAAGGGGTATGCCGCTGACGATGGCGGTCCCGCAGTCCGGACCCATCACCAGCAGTCCCCGTTGGGCCGCCTCTCGCTTGAGCATGACTTCATCGGAAACGCTGACATTGTCGCTGAAGAGCATGACGTGCAGGCCGAGCCGTAAAGCCTTGAGGGCCTCGGCGGCGGCGTATTCGCCGGGAGTGGACACAAGAGCCAAGTTGGCCTCGGCAAAACCGGTCAGCGTCATCTCGATACTGCGCGCGGGTATTTCATTCGGCGGGACACTCCCGGAAGATTTCGCGGCACCGGAGAGTGCGCTGTCGGCTTGCGCAAGTGCATGCTCGATCGCTTCATCCGTATCGCCTTCCAACACCACCAACAAATCGCTTGAGGCTGCCTGAATCGAATCGGCGATTAAGTTCGCCTCCCGAAGCAGAGCCAAATTGCCTTCGGTGGCCATCACCACGGAGGCTTTGCGGATGCCCGCGAGCGCGCCGATGCTCGCCGAGATCTGCATCAGCGACACGGAATCCCGGTAAGTGTTGTGAATGACGCGCTGTCCCGCCGGCATGATCGATCAAGAACATTGCTTGGTCAGGCATTATCATTCAAACTTGCACCAGGAAGTATCGACAGCGAAGCAGAGCTTCAGTTGATCCGCATTGTCCACGTAGGGACTATAAAGAGAAGAGGCCTGAACCAACCATGCCCATAGCTGACACGAGCCTAGATTTGGCGCGCCTGCGCGAAACCTACCATTCGGGAGGACTGCGACCGAGTGGCGTCGTGGACATGGTGCTTGAGCGCATCTCCCGCCGGGGCGATGACAAGGTCTGGATCGATCTTGTGCCGCGCGTGCAACTTGAGGCTCGGGCAGCGGAGTTAGAACAAAGAAATCCCGTTGAGCTTCCTCTCTACGGGGTGCCCTTCGCCATCAAGGACAACATCGACCTCGCGGGGCGTCCTACCACGGCCGCCTGTCCGGATTACGCCTACACGCCCAGCACCAACGCCAAGGTTGTACAGAGGCTATTGGATGCGGGTGCTATCGCTATCGGCAAGACCAACCTCGATCAATTCGCCACCGGGCTCGTGGGCACGCGCTCGCCCTACGGCGCGCCGGGCAACGCCTTCGATCCGCGTTATATCTCGGGGGGCTCCAGTTCGGGTTCTGCGGTCGCTGTAGCGGCGGGTTTGGTGTCCTTCGCCTTGGGTACCGATACCGCGGGGTCGGGACGAGTCCCCGCGGCGTTCAACAACCTTGTCGGCGTGAAACCAACGCGAGGTTTGTTGTCCACTCGCGGTGTGGTGCCGGCCTGCCGCTCGCTCGACTGCGTATCGGTATTCGCGCTCAACGTTCCGGATGCAGAAACCGTACTGACACTAGCGCAAGGATTCGACCGAGAAGATCCGTTCTCGCGCGAAGATCCCGGTGCGGCCCGCGCCATCGGAGACCGTTTTGTTTTTGGCGTGCCTCGCAGCACAGAGCTCGAATTCTTCGGCGACAACGACGCGCGAAGACTGTTCGAACAAACCATTGCGCGGATCGAGTCGCTCGGCGGAACTCGCGTTGAGATCGATTTCGGGTCGTTTCTCGAAACCGCGCGATTGCTCTACGAAGGGCCTTGGGTGGCGGAACGCTGGTTAGTGGCGCGCGAGTTGATGGAGAGAAAACCCGAAGCCCTGCTGCCGGTTACGCGCCGTGTCATCGAGCGGGGTGCTAAACCGTCTGCCGCGGATGCCTTCGCGGCCTATTACCGCTTGCGCGAACTCAGGCGGGACACCGAAACGATCTGGAAACGCATCGGCCTATTGGTAACGCCCACCGCCGGGACGATTTATACGCTGCAAGAAGTCAATGCCGATCCTATTGCGCTCAATAGCCGGCTCGGCTACTACACCAATTTCGTCAACCTGCTCGATTTATCCGCGCTCGCGCTACCCGCGGGATTTCGGCAGGATGGGCTGCCCTTCGGTATTACGCTTACGGCACCGGCGTTTCACGACCATGCCTTATGCGCGTTGGGCAGACGCATTCAGCGCTCTTTCGCGCTACCGATGGGCGCTACGGGTTTGGATCCGCCCAGCGAAGAGCTGCCGCGCCAAGCCACCTCTGCCAAGCAAGCGGGTAACGTGCGTGTCGCGGTGTGTGGCGCGCACATGTCCGGCCTGCCGTTAAACCGGGAACTTACCGATCGCGGAGGGCGCTTGGTGCGAGCGGCGCGCACGGCGCCTTGCTATCGGTTGTTCGCGCTGGAGGCCTTCTCACCGCCTCGGCCTGGAATGCTTCGCACCGGGGGAGGCAGCGCCATCGAACTCGAAGTGTGGGAAATGCCCGTGAGCGCATTCGGCGGATTCGTGGATGGGGTTCCAGGCCCGCTCGGAATCGGCACGGTGGAACTGGAAGATGGAGAAAGCGTGCGCGGATTTTTATGCGAGCACTACGCCACGCTTGGCGCGCGAGAAATTACCCAGCTGGGCGGCTGGCGGGCCTATCTGGCGGGATCTAAGGGCTAGGATATAGGGAGGAACACGCAATGACGACAGTTCAAGCAGAACCTTACGAGTTCGAGTTCGAGCCCCATACCTGTGCGCTGACGATCATCGACATGCAACGCGACTTCGTCGATCCCGGCGGCTTCGGAGAAGCGCTGGGCAACGACGTGTCTTTGCTTCGAAAGGCGATCGTACCGACCAAGCGGGTATTGGATGCTTCGCGCAAGAAAGGGATGTTGGTCATTCACACGCGCGAGGGTCACCGTGCCGACCTCACCGATCTTCCCCGCAACAAGAAACTGGGTGGCCGGCTGAAGAATGGCATCGGCGCTCCGGGGCGCAGGGGCCGCTGTCTGGTGAGGGGCGAGTATGGACG
>JBKKAO010000235.1:0-2963 GCA_046714645.1 Burkholderiales bacterium
GATTTCGACAGGCGCAGTACTCGCCGGCGTTTTACTGGCGCTAAGGTCCAGTAGATACACCGTGCCGTGTACCGGGTTCTCCACCACGACGCGCGTCGCCGCGAAGGGCGCCGTCGCGAACAGGTAAGCGGTCTTGTTTACCACTTGCACTCGCAGCAGGCCGGTGATTGCGGGCGGAACGCCCAAGCGTACCGGCTCGGGAAACGTGATGAGCCGTTCCTTACCCACGGTAAGATCGATTCGCAGGGGCGCTCGCTTCCAGAGGAGCCGGACCGGGGGCTCGGTGGATTCCTCGGCATAACTCTCGGAGAACTGCACGATGGAACACACCGCTATCGAGGCTAGTGCGGCAACGATCCATGGGCGCGCGCGCCGTGGAAAGGATTCGTACAGCATGCACTTCTGGGCGGTGGAATGATTGCGGTCGTGGATCATCGCTTTATCCCTACTGTTGTTCGTTGCACATGAGCGCATTGCGCAATTCGTCCGCGTGTCTTTGGTCCAAGCTGCCGCCCGCATGGGTCGCGCTGCTCGCTTGGCGCTCGGCCTTCACATCGATGCGAGTCGGCACTTCGTTGTGCGGCCAGCAGTCAATCGCAAGTCCAAAGGGATTGGCGTCGCGGTCGCCTTCGAACATCACCACGCGCAAGGGGTAGCGCACGTAGACGCTTTTAACGGGCACCCCGCGCACGGTTTCGATCACTTCCGTATCCAGCAGTACGCGCCAGGTGGCGTTGCCCAGCGGAGTGACGCGCGCCTCTTCGTAGTGCTGCCCGGATAATTCCATGAGCGCCCGTACGCGCATGCTGAGTTCTCCGGCGCTGGCCTTTTTGTTCATGTCCCGCTGTAGCGTTTCGCGGCAATCGGGCGTGAGGTAGGGCGCCGTTTTGAAGATTGCCAAGCCGTAGTCCTTCTCGCCATCCTGGCTCCAGCGATTCACCTGTTGCCAGACGTAGAAGGCGAAGGCGTAGACGTTGGCGGGAGGGACCTCCCCTAAGCGAATGTGGGCCCCGTTGCGCAGATCCGGGGGCACGTGCACCGTGAGTTCGCGCGGGGCACTCTTCCATCCCCAGAGCGCCAGTGCACAGAGGAACCCCTGCAAGACGATGACAAGAACCAAGGTCCTGTTAGTTGCTTTCTGCGCCGCCAACGCATTGATGAAGTTCGAGGCCATGAGTTTCTCCTTGGCCGTTCAACGGCGCCCGATGTCCCAGGGACCGGAGCGCCAGATGAACCGGGCGCTATGCCAGCGCTTGTCGTGCAGGAAACGCTTGAAGGCGTGGACGTAGTAGTGGTCGGGGCGGTTGCGCTTGAGCCGGTGAAAGGCGCCCGCACCGAAGTAGATGGTGCCCAGCACCCCGATGGCCAACAGGCCGAGGAACAGGGTCACGCGTCCTATCGCTACCGCCACGATGAGCGAGAGCGGCAGCCAGACCAGAATACTCACCACCAGCATTGTCAGCAGCTCACTGGAGGAGCAGCCGCGAAAGATCGGCGGTTGCGTATCGACTCGGTCGGCCAGCAGTTCGTCGTCACGATTGCTCACTGGGCTATCTCCCTTATCTGGATGATCAGATGATTCCGGCGGCGGTGCCGAGCAGATAGGAATCGAAAATCAACACACCGGCGGCGGCCACGCCCAGCAAGCCCACCTCGCCCCACTCCGCCTTGCCCTGGCGTGCTTCGTTGAACTTGGCGATGGCAGCCCAGGCCGCCCAGACGAATGCCGAGATACCGATCAGCAGACCGAGGACGATGCCGGCGTCCTTGCCGTAGCCCCGGATCAGGCCCAACCAATCCCCCGAGGCCGGCGCAGTCGAGGGGGCGACTGGCGTGGGTAGTGCAGCCAGTGCTGGTTCGATGACGAAGGTGCTGAGTGCGGCGCAGGTGAGTAGTAGGGTTTGATTCGGACGATGCGCACAAAATGCACGAAAGGGATTCATGAGATTCTCCTTGGAGTTGACGGCGGTGAAGGCAGCATGGATCAGCGTATTCAATGACGGTTGGCTTGCTAGTGAACGTGATAGCCGATCACCATCAGAATCATGCAGGCACGTATCGCGTACCACAGGAACTCGGCGTATTCGAGAGCGCCGTTGCGCCAGCGATCGAAAAGTTGGACGGCAATCCACGCCACCCAGAGCACGCTGAAGACCATCACGATTGAGGCGATGACCCACAACACATCGCCACCGGCACGGCCACTGGCGGCGGCGAATCGCGCCATGGCGGAGGCATGTTCGGTTGGGTTCATGAGCTTTGCCTCAGCGCCGGAAGTCGCCCTTGAGTGGCGGGATGGGGCGAGGTTGCCGCGGGGCATCGAGATGATCCTCAATTCCACGCTTGACCAATTCCAGATCGGAGGCCAAATAGTCGTAGCGAAAGCGCACGCGCGCGGTGGTATCGGCCTGCTTGCCGGCTTGTTCCACGCGCGCTTTCAGGAGTGCGATCTCGTGCGACAGCATGGCAAGTGTTTCTCGCTCCGCGTCCGCATCGGCGCGGGCGACATCACAGGCCGCAATGACGAGCGCCACGGTCAGAACAGAATGGGTGATCGGTTTCATGGTGTCGTGCCTCCTCACAGATACTTCTTGAAAGTCGAAGCCATCAAGCTCATGGTCCAGGCCAGCGCCGCGCAAAAGGGCAGCACCATCCAGGCGGGGTTGAAGCCCCCGCTCGGCCATGTCAGATAGAGCGTGAAGCCGCCGGTGAAGGCGGGCCACAGCAAGCGCTTGGCGTGGTGGTAGACGAAGGAGGACTCGCGCCCGCCCGACCATTTGCGAATGTCGCGCCGCCCGAGCCCGTCGATCAGCCCCAGCAGCACCGCCATCACGAAGGCGGGCAGCGCCAGCACCACGATGGCCAGGCGAATGGCGGCGTCCTGGGCGACGTAGATCGCAGCCGTTAAATACTTCGCGGAATCGTGCAGGGTCAGATTCATGGCGCGGCGGATCGGGGAGGAA
>JBKKAO010000236.1:0-3917 GCA_046714645.1 Burkholderiales bacterium
GATTGAGATCGATCGCGGCATCCTCGACCGTTATCGTGTAGCTTAACGCACAACGACAGAAGAAAGCCTCCGCCGGAATGACAAAAATCGCGGAATTGGATGACTGGCAAGGGGTCGCGCGCAAGAGCGCAGATTGGTCGCAGCTTGAGAGTCGAGCACAAGTGGTCTTTTTCCAAGAGCCGTGCGCTAGCCAAGACGACCTTGCGGGTGCCTTGAGTGATTGCGATGCGCTGCTCATCATGCGCGAACGCACGGGATTCCCCGCTGTCTTGATCGAGCGCTTGGGCAAGTTGCGCATGATTGCGCTGACGGGCGCGCGCAGTTGGTCGATCGATATGGCGGCATGCAAGGCTCGCGGCATCGTGGTCTGCAACACCGGTTCGAAGCACTCCACGGCGGCAACGGCCGAGCTGGCCCTAGCATTAGTGCTGGCCGCCGCGCGCCGCATTCCAGACGCGGACCGGTCAATGCGCGGGGGGAAGTTTCAATCCGACGTGCCTTTGGGCTCCATGCTGGAAGGGCGCACCTTGGGCGTGATCGGATTGGGTAAAATCGGCTCACGCATGGCGCGCTACGGCCATGCACTCGGAATGCAGGTGCTGGCGTGGAGCCAGAATATGACGCACGAAAAAGCGCAAGCTGCCGGCGCTCGTTGGGTAGATAAAGCCACGCTCCTCGCTGAGTCCGACGCCATCTCGCTGCATGTGGTGCTATCGGAGCGCACCCGCGGCATCTTGGGTGCTGAGGATCTGGCCCGCATGAAACCTGGTGCGATCCTGGTAAATACCTCGCGCGGACCTTTGGTGGACGAAGCCGCCTTGATCGCCGCGGTCGAAGCCGGGCGCATCGTCGCCGCTCTCGACGTTTATGGTGAGGAGCCCTTGCCTGCCGGTCATCCCCTGCGCAGCGCGCCCAACACGGTGCTCACTCCCCATCTTGGTTATTGCACCTCGGAGATATACGAAGAGTTTTATCGAGAATCCATCGAGAACATTTTGGCGTATCTCGATGGCAAACCCATTCGAGTCATCAACCCCGAAGTGCTCAAATCGTAGCGCTTCACCCCCAGGAGAATCTTCATGTTGGAAACATTGCGCATCATGACCCGGCCCCTCAACCTTCCGGTTGTACCCGCCGGCGGTGGAAGCGATTCCGTCACGGCGGACGAAGTCCTGCGCGCCGAGGAGTCGCGCTACGCGGCTCAAATGGGCAACGACTTCTCCGCCATGAACCGCCTATTCTCCGATGATCTGGTGTACTACCACTCCAGCACCGTGATCGACACTAAGCAAAGCTTCATCGAATCCATGCGCTCGGGTACCGTCAAGTACCGCCATATGACGCGCGGAGATGTGAACACACGCGTGTTCGGCGGCGTGGGCATCATCACCGGACGCGGCACCTTCGAAGTCACCGCCAGAGGCCAAGACATGGTGCTCGAACTCATGTTCACCGCCGTGTGGGCCAAGCGCGAGGGCGCGCTGCAATTCGTTTCATGGCAGGCCACACGGATGCCGGCGAAAGCATAGCCAGGGAAAAGCCCTAGAAAAGCATCTCGCGACGAAGGACGCGACGCTCAGGACGCGAAAGAATTTCGCCCCTGCTCCGCGCCGATATCCGCCCGATAGGTTTCCGGGCCCTTGAACAGCGCAAAGGCCGTCAACAACGACAACACGACAATGTAGAGCGCCACGCCCCAAGGCTGGCCTCCGCCTTGAAGAACGAGCCAGGCCGCCAGGAACGGCGCGGGCCCGCCGGCGAGAATGGACCCCAACTCACGCGCAAAGGCAAATCCACTGTAGCGCAGCCTTGTAGTGAACAGCTCCGCGAAGTAAGCAGCCTGCGGGCCGAACATCGCGGACACTCCAATGGAAATCGCCAGGATGAAGGCCAAGGTCACCAACGCGGGCTGCTGCGTGTTGACCAGCCAAAAGAAGGGAAAGGCCATCAGCGCGGAGAAGATCGCCCCAGCCATGTACACCGGCCGCCGCCCGATTCGGTCCGACAGTATCGAGAAGGCGGGGATGGTGAATAGCGAGAGCGCATAGGCGATCATCAGTGAGCCCAATACGGTGCTCTTCGCCATCTGCAAGGTTTTGGTGAGGTAGTTGAGCGTGAATACCGGGAACAAGTATCCCAGACCGTTCTCGGCGAGCCGCGCACCGATCACCACGAGAAATTCCTTGGGATGCTTCCGCAGCGCTTCACGCACCGGCGCCTTGAGCGGTTTATTCTTGGCGAGCGTCTCGCTAAACACAGGCGTCTCCGACACCCGGGCACGGATGTAGAAACCGAACACGATGAGCACGATGCTCAGCAGAAAGGGGATACGCCATCCCCACGCCAAGAACTCTTCCTTCGGCAGCGATGAAAATAGCGCGAACACACCCACCGCACACATATTCCCCACGGTGACGCCGATGGGCGCCCAGCTCCCGAAAAAGCCTCGTTTGCCAGGCGGCGCGTGTTCCACCGCGAGCAGCACGGCCCCGCCGTATTCCGCACCGGCGCCGAAACCCTGAATCAACCGCAAGGTCACCAACAGGACCGGCGCCCACATTCCGATGGATTCGTAAGTCGGCAAGAAACCGATCAGAAAAGTGCCGCCACCCACCAACAGAAGCGTGATGACTAACACGGGTTTACGCCCTATGCGGTCCCCTAGGTGACCGAACACCATGCCACCTAAGGGACGCGCCACAAACCCCACGCCAAAGGTGGCAAAGGCGGCCAAGGTACCCGCGGTGGGATCGAGCTTCGGGAAGAACAAATCCCCGAAGACCAACGCCGCCGCCGTGCCATAGATGAAGAAGTCGTACCACTCCAGCGCCGATCCGACCGACGATGCCAGTAACACTCTGCGCAGTTTCTCGTCCATGGTTTCCTTCCCGCCTTCGCATCCGCAGTATAGGGGATGGTTCGGCAGCGAGTAGCACAGCAATTACACAAAATACGTGTTACACTTATTTCTTGTCATTATCTACCCTGCCTTATGAAGAACGTGACAATCACTCTTGATGAGGAAACCGCCGCTTGGGCGCGTATTTACGCCGCCCAGCAGAACACGAGTGTTTCCAGAATGCTTGGCGAATTGCTACACCGGCATATGCGAGAGTCTCGCGAATACGAAGAATCCATGAGGCGTTTTCTCGATAAAGCACCCGTCAAGTTCAAACGCAGCAAGGGTGGATACGCCAAGCGAGACGAACTTCATGACCGCGCTCGTCTTCGTTGACACGAACATCTTTATCTACGCCCGGGACGCTGGCGAACCCGCCAAGCGCCCGCTCGCCGCTAAATGGTTAGCGCATCTATGGCAAGCGCGGCTAGGGCGCACGAGTATGCAAGTGCTTTCCGAGTACTACGTCAATGTCACTCGGAAGCTCGATCCTCGCCTATCGCCCGATGAAGCCTGGGACGATGTATCCGCACTGCTGGCGTGGAACCCTCTTGCGGTTGACAAGGCGTTATTGCAAAGAGGCTGGGAGGTGCACCGCAGATACCAATTGAGTTGGTGGGATAGTCTCGTAGTGAGTGCCGCTCAGCTACAAAGTTGTACCTTGCTGCTATCGGAAGATCTGCATGACGGAGCGGTGATGGGCGCGGTGACCGTTCGCAATCCGTTCTCCCTCCGGGTGGAGGAGGCTCTCGTGACGTACGGTGTAAGCCCCGCGCCAACGTCTCGCCATCCACCAAGAGGCCGTCCGAAGCGATCGCGATGATCGTTTACCCGGCTGTCATTCGTGGCTTCAAATCCTCTCCAGTGCCGCTCCCACCATAACAATCGCCACTAGACAGGCAGCGTCCCCGCGATTGACCCAGCGATGGCGCGTTCCATTCTGAACGAAGGTATCGCCCGGTTTGAGCAAGACTTCCTTAGCATCATCCAGTTCCAGAAAAATCTCATCGGAAATCAC
>JBKKAO010000237.1:0-3855 GCA_046714645.1 Burkholderiales bacterium
GGCGCCGCCTCGCGCGATGCTTTCAGCAGGATGAGTAAAGCCGAGCGTGAAGCGCTGATACGGTTTGTGGAAGCGATCTAGATAGTTTTCAATGCCTACTGAATTAGACAGTTTTGGCGGATTCGAATGTTGGATCGTTATCCGAGAAGACTTGATCTTGTCTAAGCTCGTACTGCATGTGGAATCCTTACTGGGTGAGTGCAAGGGTGGACGACACTAGCCCCGAAGTCGCTCGCATGATTCGTGACCGCTATGCGGCGATGACTCCGCAGGAGCGGGGACTGGGGCGAGCGATGTTGAGTCTCATCCTTGAGGCCAGCTATAGGTCAACATACTCTAAACCAACTTTCCGATGACGAATCCGATCACGATCCCGATAATGACCGCGACCGTGAGCCCGCGATACGTCAGCACGTCCTTGGAATATCCGCGTTTGATGGCGATGAAGGACACCAAGTAGCCCACGCCATTGAGCAGCCAGATAAAGCCGATGGACAGCACCTTGACGATCAGGGGACCGATGATGGGCACCATGGCGATGATACCTAGCAACCAAGCGAACGCGTTGGACACCAAACCCACCGCGACCACGCTGCCCGCGATGACGGACCGATCGACGTTCTTCTCCAATCCCCACCACGTAAGCGCAATCATCACCGCCCAAAGGGGGATCATGATTTTGTAGTTTCGCCACCACGCGCGCTTGGATGGCTGGGGCTCCGGCAAGTGAGGCGAAGCAGAAATCCTGAAGGCGGGTTTGGGCTCTGGCTTCTGCTGAGCGGTTTTCTTACGTCTAGCCATCTAAGTTCTTCCGCCGAACAACGCCTCAAGGAAGTTGTGATTTTTCCGCCAGCGCAGGCTGCGCGGGGCCTTTCCCACAACTTCGTTTGGGAGGTGAAGCGCTGGTCCAAGTCATGAATACAGCGAACATTTATCGAAGGCCACAGTCTACAAGACACGCGATCCTTGATTCTCTTGTGACCACACCCCCGTAGTCCAGGCCCCGCGAGAAATGACGCTCAACTTCCCGCCCTGCGGGCCGAGACTGATTCCGTCAATCTCTGGGCCTACGCTAACCAGTGTTCCGTATCCTTCGCATCTTCGTCTTGCTTGTGATTCTCGTGAATGTCGCGCTCGGCACCTGGCTGGCGCGCGCGAGGACCACGTCCTGGGAAACGCCTCTGCGAGTCATGGTCTACCCCATCAATGCAGATGGCAGCGAGACCACCACCCGCTACATCTCGGAATTGAACCGCGAAACCTTTCGGCCTATCGAAGCCTTCTTCGACGAGGAAGCGCAACGCATTGGGTTAGCCAAGAAAGATCTCGTGGACATCCACATGGGCAGCGAAGTCAAGATGCTACCCCCGCCGCCACCCCACGGCGGCAAGGTCGTGCAAATCATGTTTTGGAGTTTGAGCTTGCGGCTGTGGGCATGGCGCCACGCGGAACACCCAGGGCAGCCCGATCCGCACGCAAGAATGTTTGTGCTGTTCTACGATCCCGCCAAAGTCGAGCGCGTGGCGCATTCTCTGGGATTGCAGAAGGGATTGATCGGCGTGGTACACGCCTATTCCTCGAAGGGTCAGACCGCGCAAAACAACGTAGTGCTCGCCCACGAGTTATTTCACACCGTGGGAGCCACGGATAAGTACGATCCCGGCACAAACCAGCCCGCCTTCCCGGAGGGCTACGCCGATCCTGAAAAAGTACCCTTGCTTCCCCAGGAGTTTGCAGAACTCATGGCCGGGCGTATGGCCACGTCCGAGACCGGCTCCCAAATGCCCGCATCACTCCAGCACACCGTGATCGGCGACAAGACCGCCCGGGAGATCGGCTGGATTCGGTAGCCCCGCGCACGATCAGGCATCTGCTCGTATCATTGCGCTTTTGACTGGGCAGATTGGCCAATGCAAACCTGGATGCGCGATGTCCCCAGGGCCATCGTGGAGAGCAAGCGCAGCTTACGAGCACGGATCCGCGATCTCAAAGGGCGGTTCGCGAGTTTAGAAGCGCAGTTGCTAGAACAAGTCGAGACTGTGCGAGCCGACGCCGGGTCTGACAACGCGGTTCCGTAATTGGACTTCGCCAACCTAGACACCTGTACGCTTGGCGAGGCCGAGCGCGCCCGAATCCGGCAACGCGGCTGTGTGGTCATTCGCAACGTCTTCGACCACGGGCAAGAGTTTTCGCAAGGTTTACCACGAGGTGTTCTTCGGCGATCCGCTGGCCTACAACCCGTTCCGCGCGGAAGGACTACGCAAACCAATGAGATCCCGTCGCCCGCGGTGTGCAGTGCGTTCCGCACTTTCCAGGGCTGGACCGCGATGACACCACAAGGTCCGGGGGACGGCACCTTGAAGCTGGTACCCATCGCCAATGCCATGGATTTCGCGGCGGAAGATTACGAAGTGGATTTCGTGGGGCGAGCGACGAGGGATGACTTAACCGACTTGGGTGCCAAGCAGATGGGGCTCCGCTCCTGGTAAATCCAGCTACTGATAGCTAATCCGCACGTTGGCGGGGCTCAGCCAATCACCCAACGCGTGCACGAGTTCGTTGTGCCTCGACCGGTACGGCCACGATGTGCACCAGCACGATTACAAACATATGGGCGATCCAAGGATTCGTCCACCGAGAATTTCGCCAAGTGCTGTAACATAGATTTTAGCCGTCTCGGTCTGCCTGCCTCGCACGATTGGTCCCGTGCCGGGAAAGTACTGAGCGGCTAGTATAGGCAAGAAGTTCAAACCAGAGGAGGCTGCAATGGAATCTGCTTCGCGAGTAAGTCAATTTGTTCGCGGTACCGTAGTCGCTGGGGCATTGTTGGTGAGTTCTGGTCTGTGGGCGCAGGAAGCAATCAAGATCGGAGTTCCCACTGGCTTGAGCGGCGCCAATAGCGTCGTTGCTCCCTCGGTGGTTCAGTCGGCCGAGCTTGCGGTCGAGGAGATTAACGCCAAAGGCGGGATCCTCGGAAGGAAGGTTGTGCTCGAGATTGCAGACGACGGCAGCGGAGCAGCCGGCGCACAGAAGGCATTCGACTCTCTGATATTCCAAAAGAAAGTCAACGCCATCATCACCATGGAGACAAGCGCTGCGCGCAACGGCGGGTTACCTATCGTGACTCGCGGGAAAGTGCCATTCATCTATACCTCGCTGTACGAGGGCCGTTCCTGCAACAAGTATCTCTACGCCAACGGCGCCGTACCGGAACAGATGGTCGCCCCCATCGTCGACCACTTCATGAAGAAATTCAACTCCAAGAACTTCTTCCTTGTCGGTAGCGACTATAACTTTGGGCGGGGCATGCTCGCGTTCACCCGAAAGTATATAGAGGGCAAGGGTGGCAAGGTGGTCGGCGACGAGTACCAACCCATGGATGCCACCGACTGGACGGCCATTATTAGCAAAATGAGGACAGCCAATCCGGACGCGGTAATCATGTCAACGGCGGGCGGCGCACCCAACGTTACCCTGCAGAAACAGTACAAAGCAGCGGGTATGAAGGCGCATGTGGGAAATCTGAGCGTTGATGAAGGCACCGCGAAAAGCATGGCTGCGGACGCCGAGGGAGTATTCATATCCGCCTCCTATCTGACCAACGTCGATACACCCAGGGCAAAGGCGTTTCTGGCGGCGATGCAGAAGAAGTTCGGCAACAATTTGAAGACCCCCAACGACCTTTCCGTACCTCAGTACGACGCGATCTATCTCTACAAAGCAGCGGTCGAGAAAGCCGGGGGAACGGATGCCGAAAAGGTGATCAAGGCGTTGGCGGAAGTCTCCTACGACGGACCGCGAGGGAAGGTGCAGATGAACAAGCAGCGCCATGCACCGCTCAATATGTATCTTGGC
>JBKKAO010000238.1:0-2623 GCA_046714645.1 Burkholderiales bacterium
CCGAAACTCTGCATAACGGTGTCCTAGACGGGGATGGTCCTACCGGCGGGCATGCCAGTGCCTGGGCGGCCAATGTATTCCCGCGCGCCCTGAAGCGGAACACGGGTTTGAGAGCATGAAGAAGCGCATGGCAATCGTCGGGGCGGGTGCGGTCGGCTGCTATCTCGGTGGACACCTGGCGCGGGCTGGCAACGACATCACGCTCATCGATTCCTGGCCCGAGCATATCGAGGCGATCCGCGCTCATGGGCTGAGGTTGTCAGGCATGACGGATGAGGAGACGTACACCGTCGCGGTTCCGACGATGCATATCACCGAGCTGCAGCGCCTCTCGAAAGAACGGCCCATCGACATCGCTATCGTCTCCTGCAAGTCCTACGACACTGAATGGTGCGCAACGCTCATCAGACCGTACCTTTCGGCACAGGGATATGTCGTCTCGGCCCAGAATTCGATCAACGAGGAGACAATCGCCGGCGTCGTCGGATGGGGCCGGACCGTTGGATGCGTCGTTGGAAACAACTTCGCAGTTGATCTCTATGAGCCGGGCTGCGTTCGTCGAACGATGCCCCGTGACTTCAAGACGGCCTCCATCCTTGTCGGCGAAGTCCACGGGCGCGTAACGCCACGGGTCGAGGAACTACATAGCCTCCTTGCACCTTTCGACGGGGCGGCCATTACGACGAATTTATGGGGAGTGCGCTGGTCGAAGCTGTGCGTCAACGGAATGCGCAACGGTGTCAGCGCGGCGACCGGCATGGGCGGCAACGAGCGCGACGCCCATCCGGTCATCCGTCGCGTGATCATCCGTCTCGGGGCGAGGCAGTCAGGATTGGACAGGCGCTCGGCTACGACCTTGAGCACATCACGGGGTTGGCGCCGGGCCAGCTGCTAGCCGCCTCCGAGGGCGACACGAAGGCGTTGGCTGACGTCGAGCATCATATGCAGAAAGGTACCAGCGCGCAGGCGCGCAGCAACCTGCAGCGTCCCTCTATGGCTCAGGATATCCAGAAGGGTCGGCGCACTGAGATCGGCGAGATCAATGGGTACATCGTTCGCATGGGGAAGGAAGTTGGATGCGCGGCACCGACGCACGAACGGATTGTCGAGATCGTCCATCGGGTCGAGCGGGGGAAGGTTTTGCCGCGGCCGGACCTGCTGTTCGATATTTGAATCATATCGTTCGTTGACGAACGGCGAGTACTGGCCGTGGCCTCAGCGGCAGATTTACCCCGACAAGCAGACGTGCGCTCGAACTCGCCGGTACGGAGAGATTGTGCCGATTTTGTTGCAGAGTCGGCGATGAGAAGCACCGCGGCGACGAGACGAAGGGTCAGGACCTCCTAGCTGCCGTGCGTCCCGAAAGTAACGCATCTCGCCGCAGGACTAGATTGTCTCGTCTGCATCCGCACCTGCCCCCTTGTGACGAGTGCACCGCTTGCCTACGATCGAGCAAATCCGCCAACGGAGTGTCCTCTCATGCATCAAGGGCAGGGAACCCGATTTACTGCCGATCTTCTCACCATCATCGTCAGGCACCAACTCTGGGACGGCAACGTCCAGGATCATGCGGACCAGGGTGTCTCCATCGACGTGGCGGCCGATGTCGGTGGCAAGGAAATCTCGTTGCTGCGCTTCAATTGCTTCGATATCGAGAGAAGCTACGTTTACGGACCGGAGAATCCCGAGCTGACGACGCCAGACCGGGTTGGCGGCGGCATGGGCGTGCATTGCCGGATGGATCCAATCATCGACGGCAACCCCATCGGCTGGACCATCCGCATCCTGGGCCAAAAACTCCCCAAGATGATCGAGCGGACCGGATACAAACATATCGCGGCAGCAACCGACCTGGATGCGATGCGGCGCGTTCTGCCTCAAGTGGAAGCCTGTGCCCGAGAAATGTTCGTGGCCGAGCGGAACACGGTGAAACACAACCGCGGGACAGAAATCTTCGAAGCCGGCAACATCAGATTCGGACTCGAGATGCGGCGGCAGCGCAATGGCGATGGAGGTCTGGCCATCCACGTGCTCGGTGACGTTGGCGGCTCCAAGGGCAAGAAGTACGTCGAGGAAACGGAGTTGCTGGCTTTCGACTGTTTCTGGAAAGGCGCCCATTACCACTATGGGCCGCGCAACAAGAACCACCGTATCAATTGGGACAGGACCATCGTTGAGGAACCGCTGGATTGGACCTTCGAGCAGCTCGAAAACGGAAAGCTCGGCGCAATGATCGAGCTGGCCGGCTATCCTGGAATTACTGCTGACTTGGACATGGACAAGATCGCCGCAGTCCTCCCGGCCTTGAAGAAGCGAGCCTATGAGATGTACGCGGAAGGCGAGCGATTGACCGGCCACAAGGGTTTGCCGCTCGAGTTCACCGCGAACCTCGCCGCAGAATAGCCTGACGGCGGGTTGGACGCGCGGCCCTTGCGCTCGTCATTCTTGGATTGCTGACAGGTGCCTTCATCGCCTTTGGCGCCCTCTTGTCCTCGCGCAGGCGCCTATTTAGATCCCGCGCAATCGCGAAAGATTTGCAGTTGAGCCTCGCTGAAGTACTCCACTTTCCGGTTCTTGTTGCGGTGCGACAGGTGCAGGCACAGGTCGGGTGCAATTGTCCGCG
>JBKKAO010000239.1:0-5680 GCA_046714645.1 Burkholderiales bacterium
CTCGTTACCAATGCGCCTGCAATTCGCGTAGCACGGGAAAGATTGTCCGATGCGTCGCCGTCGGCTGCTTTCCCGGTCAGCCTCAAGTCGCCTTGCGAGCGCAGCGTGACACGATTGAAACCGTTTAGCGTCACGTTGCCGAACACGTCGATCAAACCTTCGCGACCCTCTCCGCCAGCCTCCACGAGCAATTCGGACTCTCCCGTGCGGGTGGGCACAAGGGAAGGCTCGGCGAGTTTGTTGCTGGGATCACCAGACCCGCCGATCTCTACGCGCGGTGCGGCCAGACGCACATTGACTTGCGATGAGGCGGCGATCTCCGCAGCATCGAGCCGCAGCGAGCGAGCAAGGCTTACGTCCAGATTGCCGCGAAGCTCGATCGCATCTTCGCTTCTCAATCGCACCTTGTCGAATCCGCCGGTCGCCAACTTGCCCAGCGGCACGAAGGCCTCCGTATTCTCCGTAGACGACGTATCGTTGGAAACCTCCTGCGTCACCACGATTCGCCGAGGATCTTCCGGCGGGAGCAGCGTATCGCGATGACGGAAATGATCCAGCGCGAAGCCTCCTCCCGCCTGGCCGGATGCCGCTCGCGCCACCATTGCACCCTCGAATCGCACAACTTGCGTGCTGGTTACCAACACCGATCCGGCATTGCTCGCCACGCTCTGGCGGCGATAACCGCCCGGTTGGGCACCGTTGTTGGAGATGTCCACGGCATGCTCGGCACCGCTGACGTCGATGAGGGAACCGGATTCGGCCACGAAGCGGTTCTTGTTGGTGTTGATTCGAACCGTGCCACCGCCCAACACCTCACCCAGATCAAGCCCCAGCACATTGGGTTTTTCGACGTAGGTGCCACGACTGATCAGCGCGCTGCCCGCGGCCAATCGCAGTGTCCCGTCGGGCAAAAGGCCGTTGCCCTCGCCGCCATCGAGGCTCAGGCGGATCTCCCCTGCCGGGACTTCGATGCGCCCGTATATATCCATACCCACGCGTGCTTTCAGAGCAACCGTCGCTTTGGGATCCGTCACGATGCTCGAACCTTGAGCGAGCACGAGCGAGCCGGTATTCGCGTCGGAACTCGACAGCGCAACATTGGCTGCCTGGCGCCGAAATGCCGGTGGAAGTAGGACGGAACTGAAGGCGGATAGATCGCTACCGCTTCGCATGGTATTCGCTGTGGAAACATTCGGTTCGAGCGATTCGGTCAGGGCCTCGATACGTACGTTCTCGTCAACGACGAGACCGAACCGGCCATCGATGGAGTAGTTGGAGAATCCTCCGAGGCGAAAACGCGACGGGGAGATGAGCAATTCCTGCGGATCGTTGCCGGCAATGTCACCAATGCGCACCTTCCCCGCGACGATCTCCAAGGATGCGCCTTTGCCTGGAGCGTAACCGCGCAATTCGCCCGCGATGATGGTCGTGAATGAATCGCTCGGGCCAGCGCCCTGGCCTGACGCGATGCGCAAGGTGCCGCCGTTACCCCTCGTCAGCACCCCCTTCGCTGCCAGGGCCGCGCCTCCCGAGACGTCGACTATGGAACCGCCGGCGATCTCGGTGGAAAAACCCGCCAGGGTCACACTTCCCCCGTTGACGACCCTAGGCAGCACCGTATGCTCGCCGGCGGCCGACACGTCGTTGATCCACAGGCCAGCGGTATTGATCCGCGCCGAATCGGATAGCCAGAGCCTGGGCGCGATTCCGGAACTCGACGCCGTCGCCACACCGCGCAAATCCACGCTGCCGCCCGGAACCACGATGGAGCCCTCGACATTCAAATCTCTGGCCACCATGGTCAGGGATCCGCCCGCGGGCAACTCCAGGCGCGTGCCACTGTGCAGATGTATTCCATCGTTCGCCAGCAAAGTCACCGAACCAAAAGCGGCCTGTTCGTAGCCGCCATCAGCTCGTTCCTGTCTCGTGCGAAAGAAATCGATCGGAAGGGCAAGGTTGCCACGCAAGTTCTCTGGAAGCGCTCGCAACGTTTCGACACCCGTGCTGGTGGAGACGGAGACAAAATCGTCGTTCAGACTATGGCCCGGTGTAAACACCACATTGCGGATTTTGAAGTCCTGCGCTGCCGTATCGAGCACACTCTGGTCGCCCGCGGCGAAACGGCCGGCCTGCGGCAGTTTCCCGGTCTCCAATTGATAGCGACCCGCCGTCGTTCCGCCACGCAAGGTGCCGTCAAGCACGACTCCACCCACTGCCACAACCGAGATGGATCCCGCCGCCTTGCCTTCGACACTGGGTCCTTCGGAGACGGCCCGCGATGCACTGGCGCGAGCGAACAATTCCGTAACCCCCCACTTGGTGTAACGTTGCACAAAGACGTTCTGAGTGCCGTCGTACAGCAGGTCCGGCGAAGCCTCGGAAATATCGTAGGAGCGGCCGTTGGAAGTCAGGCGCGTGGTCTCGACCGATCCACCACCATATCGGTATCCGCCACCGGAAACATCTAGCGTCGCGCCTTGACGCTGAATTAGATCCCCATTGGACGAGGACAGCCGAATTTCACCCGCAGTCGCTGCCTTTTCCCCCACGCTACGTTTGATACTGCCCACGTACCCCGAATAGTCAAACAGCGGTGTGCCTCGCCGCAGGTCCAACGCAACCGTTTGCCCCAGGAGAAATCCCCCTTTTTGTACGGGAGCATCCTTGAGTTCGTTGCTAGTGAGTTGTACGGAAAGAAGCACTTTGCTCAGCGGCAGGTCCGCCCAGTTGCCCGAGGCATCGATCACACTGCCGCTCGCCAGATAGATGCGGCTGGAGTCGGTCGCAGCAGAGCTCTCGGCATCGAAGGCTGTCATGCTGACGACTCCGCCAGGACTGCGAATGATGCCGCCGTGATCGATGGTTTTCCCCTCCACTCGAATGATCGAACGATAGGGCGTGTAATCCTGATCCTCGGCGAGAGAAGTGGTATCCGTTGTATCGAGAGGGGTAGTCGTGGAGCTATCGCTGCTCAAGCTTACTTTTCCAGTACGGCCCACGCCGCCGCTTTCGCTACGTGTGCGCGAAAGCAACCAAATGGAGCCGTTTTGCAGTGCGGCACTGCTGGCGGAAATCGTTCCGTGTTGATTGACGGCCAATCCGGCCAAGGTCACGTTGCCTCGATCCGTGCTGATTTTCCCCACGTTGGCGACTAGACTCGTGAGATTGACGTCGCCATCCGCCGCTTTGACTTCGACAAGCAGGCCTCGCATGGAGGTATCGGTCGGCACCGGATTCTCATAGAGGTAGGCAACATTGCCGGCGGCGAGGATCACCTGCCCATCGGGCGCACGGATCACTCCCTCATGGCGAACCGCGGGGGCGAAGACGTAGACGGCCCCGCCTGCCAAGGTCTGAATAAGGCCTTTGAGTTCAATGCCGCCCGGCAGCGTACCCAGTGCGGCGCTCAGCGCCGGTGTACCGGCGCCGGCAGCAAGGCCTAAGCGTTTATAGACCTCATCGTCGATGTCCAAGGTGGTGGCGAGCAAAGTGTGCACGTTCACCTGGGAGCCGCGATCGAACAGGATGCCGTTGCGATTGATCAGATACACCTGCCCGTTGGCGGTCAGCTTGCCTTGAATGACCGTGGGATTGGAATCGAAAATCCGGTTAAGAGCCGAAGCCCCCGCGTTGGGTTGATTGAAGCGCACCTCACTGGCACCGCCGATATCGAAGGTGTTCCAATTGATGATGGCACGTTGGCTGGCCTGATCGATCCGGAGCGTTTGTCCGCCCGTGGCGTTGTTCACTGGCGCTTGAATGGCCGCGGTGCCGTGCTGCACGGTGCCGCCCGTGGGAACGGTGTTGGCCGCAGGCGGTCCCGCTATCGCCAGGCCGCTCACGAAAAAAGCTGCCGCACTGAGCCAATTGCTAGAAGTCAAATCGCACCTCAAAATTCAAACGGGGCTCACCCTTCTTGGTGTTGATCGTCGCCTTCAAGGGCCAACCGCCATCAAGTGAGAGTTTCCACCGTCCCGCCGAGAACCTCAGGCCCAAGCCTGTGGACGAAAGTCGATAGCGGCTGGTCTGTCCCGGCAAGGGGTCCTTTAACCAGAGTGATGCCGCATCGAGGAATACAAATCCGTTGAGCGTGCTGCCCTCGACGGGCCATCTACCGACACGGGCCGGCGTGCGAAGTTCGAATGTGCCCCGCACAGCCTCATCACCCAGCGCTTCTGATTCCAGATAACCACGCACGGTCTGCGCGCCCCCCGCGGAATATTGCTCGTTAGAGACCAACGGCTGATCGGCGGCTTGGCCGTCAAGCCACGCAAAAGCAACGAAGCCCTTGGGCAGCTGATGGGTACGTTGCACATCCCACTTCCACACAAAGTAGTTGCCGCGTGCCTTGAAGCGCTTGTCCGCGAATTGGGCTTCCTTCGTCACCAGACCGCGGATGGCGAAGTTGAACCCCGTGCCGAAGCGCCACAGTCCCTTGGTACTCCGGCGGTATGCTTCGTAGCTCAAGGTGAAGGGCAGATACCGAATTGGGGTCTTAATAGACGATGAACCGGAAACCGCCACGATTTCGTCGAAATCCTTATAGTCGGCGCCAGCGGTAATGGTATGAGTGAATCGCTCCTGGCCGGGCAGCGGAGCCACCCAACGCAGGCCATAGATCTTGCCGTTGCCCAAGACACTGATGTCGCCCAAGGTGGCGACGTCACTCTTTGTACGCACCGCATAGAACGCGTAGTAATCGTCCGAAGTGGCGGACGGTGCGTCATAGGAAAGCACCCAGACCTGCGCTTCCTTGGGTTTTTCGGGTGCGGTCTGGTACTGCAGGCCAACCGAGTGCTGCTTTTGCCAAAGATTCTCGTAGCGCGCGGCAGCATTGAGCCGTGTGCTGGTGGTGTTAGCACTATGCCGGTTGTTGATCTCTAGCGAGCCCTTATAGGGCCGCTTCTCTTCTACCTTCAGTTCCACTTCAGTGGTACCCGGCTCGTCCCCAGCCCTGAGAAGGGGGATCACGCGACGGCCAGGAAAGCGATTGACGGAATTGAGCTGCAACTGCACCGCATTGAAATTCGGTACCACGCCGGCGGCCAAGTCGGGCACGCGCGCCAGGATACGGCCTTGATCGTAGTAGCGGGAACCCGCCACGCGCACACGCCCAACACGGCCCGGCACCACCTTCAACTCGACCACGCCACCGTCCACGGCTTGCTCTGGAATGACGACTTGCACCGTTGCGAAGCCGGCCTTGCGATAGGTTTGCTCAAGGGCTTGACGTGCAGACTCCACGTCCCGGACACTCTTTCCGGGGCCGAGGAAGCGATAAAGCGCGCGTTCGATGGTCGTGGCTTCCAGCACCGTATTGCCATGCACCTCATACTCCCATACGTCGAAGACCGGTTCTTTCTGATCCCCGGCTCGCGGTTGTGCATAGCCCGCAATGGCGAAAAGTAAAACGAACATGCGATACCCTGCGCGCATGAATTGTCGGAACACGTGCATGGGCGCGATGATGTGGCACACCCGTTACATTGGCGTAACAACCGCATGACTCTTTCGCATCAAAGGAGACCCGGTCGAGACCCCACTCAAGAAAAAAAGCCCCGGAGGGGAAGCCGGGGCAATTCGCACCGGGTGAGCGTTGACACGCTCGCCCGTGGGCGGCGAAAGCAATGCGCTTCGCCGGCGCGGGTTATTCGTGGTCTGCGATGGTCGGGAATGCCGC
>JBKKAO010000240.1:0-3207 GCA_046714645.1 Burkholderiales bacterium
CTGGCGTACAGTCGAGCATCGCGAGTGCGACGCTTACCCTGACTCCGACAGACAATGGCGGCAGCTTGTCATGGGTTTGCAGTAGCGGCCTCGCCCCTAAGTTTTTGCCTGCGGCCTGCCGTCCTTAACAAGCTGAGGTAGTTCCGTAATCGAGCAACCGGGCGCCTTCGGGCGCCCGGTTGCTTTTCTCTCTCGTCCCCTGAGATATCGGCAATGAATTGGACAGGGGCGCACTATGGACCGAGGTTTCAACTGGCAGCAGAGATGCTCACAGTACTGGGACTGGGAATATTTGTCCATGGAGCGGTGGCTGGCTATCTGCTCACAAACTCTTTGAACGTCCTCTTGTTGTTAGTGGCGGAGTGCATCACGGGAGGGCTGGTGCTCATCACCAAGAGTCCCAAGGAAGTGACGCTGTCGTGTCGCGCATTCGGTGCCGGGGCAATCTGCGCCAGCGCTCGGCGCAAACTATCATCCCCGATCACCTTGTTCATCCCCAGTATCCGCGGCGCCAGCCCATCGCCTCGCAAGGCCGCAATGTGTGCATACCGGTGATGACCATCCAATATCCCCAGCATCCAAGTGCCCAGCACATCCACCACCTCAGGCGCATTCGGGCTGGTGTAGCTCAACGGACATCCTTCACACCAGTCCTTAAACAACTCCGAGACTTCGAGAAACTCAGCAAAGAAACTCAATTGGCCCATCGCGGTGGCCGAGGCGTTCTCATCCCAGCTCACCTGGATGCCGTTTGACGGGGAGTTTATGTTCGCGGTTGACCATCGCTGTGCGCTCTAGCCAAGCCCGCCTTGGTGAGCGCACGTTCTAAAAAATCATTCTCCAAGGCGAGCTCGCCGATCTTCGCCTGCATGGTGAGCACATCGGGTTGATCCTGGGCTTCGCGCCGGTGCGTCGCTGTCTCGAATACCGATATGGCATCGGTCTGGAGCTGCGCCTTCCAAGCGCTGATCTGATTGGCGTGCACCTCGTACTGCTGCGAGAGTTCAGCCAGCGTCTTGTCGCCCTTGAGGGCGGCGAGCGCGACTTGCGCCTTGAACTTCGCCGTCAGCTTCCGGCGGGGTCTTCTCTTGCTCATGGTCTTGCTCCTCTTCGTGTCCGAGAATCCGGAGCCCGCTCTCTCGAAGAGGAGAAAACTCTTTCCCATGACGAGGCCTACCAGATCTATATAAGCAAACGGTGCGGCATCGCTTGGAGCCTTGCTTGTTCTAGTTACTTTGTCACGTGGCGCATCTGTGTACCGGGATCAATTTGCGGGGCGAATGGCGATGATCTCCAACAGGTCACCCTGCTTGTCCAGGACGGCCGCGAGCTCGCCTCGTATGGCAAGAACGGGGAGGTAAACGAGTTGATCCAAGGGCGTTCGTTCTCTAGAGACGATCTTCTGAAGCTTTTCCGCAAGCCCTGAACTACTCGTCGCAAGGGTGGTAAGGGATCTTGCCTTTGCAAGCGCCTGTGTCTTCTCGCTCTCATACGGAACGTAATACTCGGGCATCTGGGGCAAGTCCTTGCCCCCGAGTCCTGAGAACATCAAATTCTCCCGCTCTTTTTGATCGCTGGGCAGACGCGCCGCGATCAGTCTGGGCCCCGTCAAAGACAGCGTACGCAGTTCCGGATCCTTCCCTTTCTTGAGATCCTCTGGTTCGATTTGATTGGCGGCGACGACGTCGAATCTATCTACGTTGAACACGACAAACACGGGCCGCGCCTCGTACATGACGTGTAACCCGTAGGCGAGCGCCCCGATCTGTAAGGTGGCGATCACCGACATATCTAGCTTGATGCTCTTCTTCTTCGGGTTGAACACAATCAAAGTAAGAAGCGGACCAGCCACTAGGTCCACTCCCATCAAAATTAGAAGGAGTTCGCGACCACCGGACGCTTCAAAGTATGGGCTGGGATACCACAAGTACCAGAGCAGTGCGACCACCGCCGTAGCAACCAGGATACAGATTAAGAAATGCGTTGCCGCAGCTTTGTAACGCGTGATGGTGACCGTGCGAGAGGGTTGTGTAATAGTGTTCATAAGCGATTTGAAGAGTTTGAACCAGAGCAATAGTTGACGGCCGGGCGCCCGGCGTTCTCAGTTATCGTCGGGTGCCAGAAAAACCGAAGCCCGAAATAAGAACTCTCGAGGCCCTCGATACAGGACTACTTGCGAAAGACGTTGGCCTGCAACGGCAATCCATTGCTAAGGTAGGAAAGGAAGTACTCCAGGTTATTCCACTCCTCGCTGTCGTAGCCATGTGGAACCGCACGCATCTGTTCCAAGCAGCGTTTGAAGCGGCCCTGGAAGGTCATCAACTCTTCCCCACCTCGGAAGACGGGCCAGTGGGTGGCGTGACCCAGAACGGGAGAGATGATCTCCATGCGCATGATGTTGCCGGCGTTGTAATAGTGGCAGCCGGAACAGGACGCGTTGAGTTGCCCGGTTCGCTGGAAGAATAATGTTCTCCCCGCCTCGTGCTTCTCGCGCGCCTTGGGAGTCTCGATTTTGATGTTCAGGCGCATGCCATCGGAGAGCGAGCGGGCGTAGGCGCTTACGACCCCCATGGTGTTGCGGTCGCCGTGGTCGAAAACGGCTTCACCGTTACGCTTCAAACAATCGTTCAGCGACATCTCGAAGGTCACCACTTTGTCCCGGGCCTCGTCGAAGTAAGGGTAATTCCCTAGGACGTTGCGTCCCCCATTGGGATAGCAACTAGCGAAGCTCTTGCCGTTGCGAAACGGGGTGTCCCAGAGCTTCTTACCCTGGTCGATGTCCCCGACAAAAGGGGGGAACTCCATGATCTGGTCGTACTGCGCCTTGCCATCCGGATTGGCGATCATGGCGCCGTAGATGTAGTCATCGAGCGGAACGTTGGCGAAGCGCTGTTGAAAAAACGCGATGAATTCCTTCCGGTCCTGCTCGGGTGTGACTAGAGGAAGCGCGCCCCCGAGACAGCAAGCGGCCAATACCGCGCCGAGGAGGGAGCCGGGCTTACGCCGGGACTTTGGCTTTGACGCTGTTGGAGTCGCCACGATTGTCGATCCACGCGATGCCGATTTCATCGTCCGCCTTGGCCCCGCGTACGCGAAATTGCAGATAGGGGTTGCGTGCCATGGCTTGGCTCCATTCGGCTTCCATCACTGTATTGCCATTGTGGGTGACGGTGATGTTCTTGATGAAATGAAGGGGGACGAGTTGGC
>JBKKAO010000241.1:0-3051 GCA_046714645.1 Burkholderiales bacterium
CAAGCGGGGAGGAGGCCGAACGTTGATGATGGGAAACGCCTCGTGCTCGAGTGGAGTAATTCAGCGATTTCGCCTCGATGGAATGAGATTCCGATTCAGGGTCATCGATGGTGCCGTTGGCGGCGAGCAGCAGCAGGACGTAACTGCGCTGTAGTTCGCGCCGGTACAGCTCCACTGTGGGCCTTGCGCCCGCAAGCTCCTTGAACAATCCGTCGTTGAGCTCGCGCAACATGTCCATGCCCGTGTATCCCTTCGCGTTGGGACTCATGGCCTGGGCTTCCGCCATGCGCTGAAAGACGCTGGCGCTGAGCAGTTGCCGAAACAGTTTCACGTTCGAGCCCTGTAACGCAGTGGACGCGCCCGCGGGCGCGCTGCGCATCAGAATATGGGGGTCGAGAAAAGGGGGCGGCACGGCAAAGCCGCGTTCCAACAGAAACTTTATGGCGGCGCGCTGTTCGGCTGGGGCCACCGGCTTGAAGGGCGCCGAACCGCGACCGGCTTGATAGCGAATCTCCTCCACGCCTCCCACCATCTTCGCCACAGCGGCGAGCTGCCGGTGACGGTGTTGAATGAGCGCCTCATACATCTCCTCGAGGCGTTCGTAACCGCTTCCAAGCTGGGTGGTACCGCTGATCAAAAAAGGAATGACTCGATCGACGTTGCGCAGACCGTAGTCCGCCGCTTCGATGGGATTTCCGCCGATCACATTGGTATTTACGCCGGGATCTATAGCGGCGGAAGAGTCCTCCCCTCCAAATCTCAGAAGAGGATCCCCGACCTGCTTCGCCGCCAACTCGTCAAGCTCGGCACCCTCGGCATCCGTATTCACCACCGCCGTTACGTTGTTGCCGCCCCGCATTTCGAGCCGGGTGAATTGCCGGTAACCCCAGTCGATGGCGAAGTAGTCATATGCCCCGAAGCGTGGGAGCAGATAGGCATCGTCACCGGGTTGGGCCACATAGTTCAGGCGAGAGTAGTCCATGATGGACGCCGAGTTCCCCCATTTCCGCGTCCACTCCCGGTCGCGCAGTTGGGCCACCGAGTAGGCGGAATGGCCTTTGAAGTTATGGCGCAGACCCAAGGCGTGGCCGATCTCGTGCGACACGATGTAGCGCAACATGTCACCGATGATCTCCTTCGGCAAAGGCAACTTGCGCGCGCGCGGGTCCACGCCCGAGACCTGAGTGAAATACCAAGTTTCCGCCAGGCGAAGCACGTCGTGCCAAAAGATCGCGTGAGAGGAGATGACCTCTCCGCTGCGCGGATCGATTACGGCAGGCCCCATGGCGTTTTGCCGTCCGCTGGGTGTCCAACGTACCACGTTATAACGAACATCCTCCGGGTCCCAGTTCGGGTCCTCCGCCGGCTTGGGGGCGTCACGCGTGACGATGGCGTTGCGAAATCCGGCATTCTCGAACAAGGGGTTCCAATCCTCGATACCAAGCTTGATATAGGGGCGCCACTCTTGCGGAACCTCGTCGCTCAGGTAAAACACGATGGGTTTGACGGGTTCGGAGAACTGAGCGAACAGGTTCTTCTTCTCCAGGCGGTAGCGCTGGATGAAAGCGCGGCTCACCTTGCCCGTCTCGCTCGAACCGTAGTCATCGAAGGGAATCGAGAAATATCCGATACGATCATCCGCATAACGCCCATGCATGGGCTCCTTTGGGAGCAGATGAATGCTCATGTGAAAGATGAAGCCTAGAGTCGGAATTCTCTTCTCGTCCTCTTCACCCGGCTTGAACAATTCGTTGGGATCCGCCACCCAAGTCTGATAGAAGCGAATATCGATGCTCTCGGGGAAGGCCTTCACCGTATGGATATAGGAGCGCCGCGGATCCACGTGACGCATACGGAAATGACGCATGAGATCCAGCGCGAATCCGGCGGGCACTTCAGTGACCAGAATGCTGGTGAGATCGATGACGGGCGCGCCATTCGCCCCCTCCCGGATGATATCGAAGGCGCGAATGACGGTTCGCAAGGATGCCGCTTCCGCGCCGCGCTGGAGGTCGGGTTTCTGCTTGGCCCAGATCTCGTAGCGTACGTCCTCCAAGTAGACCTTGTTCCCCAGCCGGGTCAGCCGCACCACCCGGTTGTCGACCACCGAGCCCGGCGCGACGAAATCCGTACCCGTGGACAGAGCCGCGAATTCGGTATTGGCCAGAATGTCGCGATTCAACATTTCAGGGGGAATCTCGATATGCACGCGGTCGCACACCACGTGCACGGTAAACAGCCCGGTCAGCGTTTCCACCTTCGGATCTTTCCCAGGCGGGCAGGAAGCGACCGTGACGGACTTCGCCGCAAAGGCGTGGCCCTGAAGCATTCCCACCAGAACCATCAAGACCAGAAAGGCTCTCTTCATTTCTTCTCCTCTCGGCACTCACTCACCACCGGACTACGCAGTCTATCGAAGTGCCTCAACAATCGTAACGGTAGCAGATCGCGGAAGTAATTCACCACCCAGGGGCGTGAATAGTTCACATCATTGGGGGTAATGCTCACGCGATTGTCCTGGGCGGGAAGCTGATACTGTCTCCAACGCAACCAAGGAGGACATCATGAACACCCAACTCAACACCCTTCTCGCAACGATTCTGGTTATCGGTTTCATCGGAATGAACTCAGCGATCGCTCAGCCCGCCGGCACCTCTTTGCTGGCCGGCACCGGTCCACACGCCGTGCTGAGCGCAACCAGGGGTTCGGATTCCGATTGCTCCCAGGGGACTCCCGGGCGTATTCATCGAAGCGCAGGCCCGCAAGAAGCTGTTGAGGCGATTCGCACCAGCGTGTGCGCCAGCGCCTGAAGCCTGGACCGCCTTACCGGCTGTTCTCCGGATAGGCCCCTCGCCGTGCCACACAACTTACGTAGGCCGCCTCTGCTTCCCGGCGCCTAGGCGTTCGGTGATGGCGTCCCGCTTAATCGACAAGCCAAAATGGTCGCGATCCGGCCATTTTTATGCCATTCTTCAAGTCATGAACGCAACTATTGACGCCGCTGGCCGGATCGTTGTTCCCAAGGCACTGCGGCAAGCCCTGGGCCTGAAG
>JBKKAO010000242.1:0-4401 GCA_046714645.1 Burkholderiales bacterium
ACGCCCCCGTATCCGCGTCCATGAGAAACTCCACCGTCCCGGCGTGCGTGTAGTGCGCGGCGCGGGCCAGTTTGAGCGCGGACTCGCACAGCGAGGCGCGCTGCGTCTCGTCCAAGTAAGGAGCCGGCGCTCGTTCGACCACCTTCTGGTTGCGCCGCTGCACCGTGCAATCGCGTTCGAACAGATGAACGAGCTGGCCATGGGTATCGCCCATCACCTGCACTTCCACATGCCGTGCGCGGCGCACCAGTCTCTCCAGATACACCTCGTCGTTACCGAAGGCGGCGAGCGCCTCGCGCCGGGCGACTTCCATGTTTGCCGCCAATTCTGCTTCAGTCTCGATGACACGCATGCCGCGTCCGCCGCCGCCCCAACTGGCTTTCAACATGAAGGGATAGCCCACCGGCGCCGCGAGGCGCTTGGCTTCCTCCACGTCATGAGGCAACGCACCGGTGGCCGGCACCACGGGGACGCCCACCTTCTGCGCCAAATTGCGCGCGGCGACTTTATTCCCCAACAGACGCATCACTTCCGGCTTGGGACCAATGAAAATAATCCCCGCCTTGGCGCAGGCCTCGGCGAAATCCGGGTTCTCCGACAGGAAACCGTAACCGGGATGAATAGCATCGACCTGCGCTTCGCGCGCGATGCGGATGATGTCTCCGATATCGAGATAGGCTTGGATCGGTTTCTTGCCCGCACCTACGAGATAGCTTTCGTCGGCCTTGAACCGGTGCAGCGCGAAACGGTCCTCGTTAGAAAAAATCGCCACCGTGCGGATGTCCATCTCGGAGGCGGCGCGCATGACGCGAATAGCGATCTCGGAGCGGTTGGCAACGAGGAGGCTGCGGATTGACTTCACGGTGGGCCCTTGTGGAGGCAGAGACTTTCGGGGAGACTGAATGATAACCGGGAAATGGCGCGGCGCAGCAAATGCGTTGTGCGACATCTTCACCGCGCCCGAGCTAAGTGGATACCCCTTCCGTCTAACCACTCCTGCCGCAACCGCCCTTGCCCGAAGTGCCAGACTCTGGCCAAGGAACGCTGGCTCGCTGCCCGGCGCGCAGAGCTCTTGCCCGTGCCCTATTTCCATCTGGTGTTCACGCTCCCCCATGAGTCAACGCGCTGGCGCAGGGTAACCCCCGGGCAGTGTATGCCATGTTGTTCGCCTCGGTGTCCCAAACGCTCATTGAGTTCGGCCAGAATCCTCGCTGGCTGGGAGGCGAGATCGCCGCATCCTTGGTGTTGCACACCTGGGGGCAAACGCTCACCCAACACCTTCACCTGCATTGCTTGGTTGCGGCTGGCGCGCTTAACCCCGGTGGTGAATGGATTCGCCCGCGCCGGGGCTTCTACGCCAAGCACCCTTTCGCTGGACCGCAACAAGTCCTCGATTATATGGGCCGCTACACCCACCGGGTGGCCATCTCCAATCACCGGTTGCTGGACTGCGAGGCGGGCCAAGTACGCTTTCGCTACAAGGATTACGCACATGGCAACCGCCGAAAGGTCATGCAACTGGAAGCCACCGAGTTCTTGCGCCGCTTCTGCTTGCACGTGCTCCCCGCTGGGTTCATGCGCATCCGCCATTACGGGATTCTCGCCAACCGCGCCAAGGGCGAGAAACTCGCGCGGGCACGCGCGGCCCTGGATGTGCCGCCTCCGCCGGGGGCTCCGGCCCAAGCCGAATCGGTGGAGGCGTTCTGGTCACGAGTGGCCCAGCGCGATATCCGCCGCTGCCCGCATTGCGAGAACGGCTCCCTGGTCCTCATCGGGACATTGCCCCGGGTTCCTCGCGGGATGCTGCGCCCCGCCCGGCCGCCATGAGCGAACCGGGTCCGGCGAAGTGCGAGCAATCCTCCGCGCGCACCGGCCACGCGCGGCGCTCGCGCTCGCCCCCATGCGCCGCATTGACCCCGGCATCCCCCTCTGGCATAGTGACTCGCACTGCCCAACACGCGGGATTCCCCCGAAAAGCGCATCATGAGCTGCCTGACAAACGCATCTTCCCGCGCAATCCCGAACACCCAACCCCCTTCGCTTCATTCAAATCCCAAAGCGCATCGCACTGCGCCGGGCGGTTTCGTTCAACCCGTTTTATCCGTCATGCTTTCGCACGACGGATAAAACGCTATTCGTTGGACGTCCAAGCGAGATACCACATGGACTACGCGCTAGTGATCGTTGGTGGCGGGCTGGCTGGCGCTTCGCTCGCCGCCTGCATGTCGCGGTCTGGAGCACGCGTCCTGGTGCTAGAGCGTACTGAGCAGTTCCGGGATCGCGTTCGCGGAGAGGGGATGCATCCCTGGGGGGTACCCGAGCTCCACGCACTGGGGCTTTACGAAAAGCTAAAGGAAACCTGCGCCCACGAAGCTCGCTACTGGAGGACCTACCGTGGGTCAACGCTGACTCGAGAAAGAGACTTGATCGAGACAACTCCACAACACGCGGCAGCGGTTGACTTTTACCACCCCCAGATGCAAGAGGTGCTCATCGCGGAAGCCATTGAAGCCGGTGCCGACGTCCGCCGCGGCGTCACCGCTCTGAAGGTGACGGGAGGTACCGCGCCCGTTGTGACAGCTTCGATCGACGGGAAGGAGATCGATTTCCCGGCACGACTAGTCGTCGGCGCCGATGGTCGCCAATCCGTGGTGCGTCGAGATGGGGGATTCGAAGTTCAGCGGGATCCTGATTGGCTCCGCATTACAGGCGCCTTGTTCGAGGGAATGGGCACACCAGAGAGCGCCGTTCACGTCTTTGTCGCATCGAGCTTCGGTCATGCCTCCCTGCTATTCCCTATCGGTGGGGATCGATGTCGGGCGTATTTCACGACGGGTCGTCGCACTAAGCATCGAACGCTCAGCGGTGCTGGAGACGTCTCCGATTTCTCCGACTACTGCACGCAGACCGGCGTTCCTTCAGAGTGGTTTGAGCGCGCGCGCCTTGTGGGACCCCTGGCAACTTTTGAGGGTACCGACGTATGGGTGGACCATCCGTACAAGAACGGGCTCGTGCTTGTTGGCGACTCCGCTGCGGCCAATGATCCCTGCTTCGGATGTGGGTTGTCCCTGACGCTACGCGATGTGCGGGTGCTGCGCGACGCGCTTCTCGGCAATGATGACTGGGACGCTGCTTGCCATCGATACGCCGCCGAACATGATAGGTACTACCAAGCACTGCATACGATTACATCTTGGCTGAGACAAGTCCGGTACGCTCTGGGGCCTGACGCGGATCGGGTCCGCGAGCACGCTCTGCCAAGACTCGCTGACGGCTCGGGGCCAGATCTACAGGCCCAAGGGCCAGACTATCCTGCGGATGAGAACGCTCGAGTTCGTTTCCTCGGCGCGTAGGCCAGTGAAGAGGACGTCCAACAACGCGCTGAACCGGAGCGCCCAACAGCGTCGCTGCGCCCGGTTAGCGCGAGCGTTCGCCGCACTGCGATGGAAGCAGCCGGCGGAGGCCTGCCGCAGTTGACACCCACAAGAGAGGTGCGTGATGGAGAAGATGATCATCTGTCTACGACGGCGACTCGACCTCACCCCCGAAGCCTTCCGCCAGTACTGGCGTGACATCCATGCGCCCCTCGTTGCCAAGCACGCGGCCACCTTGGGCATCAAGCGATACGTTCAGGTCTACGCCCTCGAGGTGGCTCCGACCGGTGGCCGGCCAGAGGGGTTCGACGGTATCGGGGAGGTGTGGGTCGAGAGCGTCGAGGCGTTTCGAGCGGCGGCCGCAACGCCCCTCGGCGCCGTCGCCGCCCGCGAACTCGGGGAGAGCGACGCGTTTCTCACCGACCTGTCGCGCTCGCCACGGACCTTCGGAACGGAAATCCCGATCATCGGCTAAGCCCGTCGCGAAGCGCGCTGAGGAAAACGGCACGCGCGTCAAGAGGTGCCGGGGCGATCGCGTAGCCTCGCGGGCCCGACCAGACCCGCCTTGCGATGGGGCACCGGAAGTGTCATCGTTCGGGCCCCACTGGCATGAGCGTGCTGGGAGTTCGCGTCGTCGACGGAGTCAGTGAGGCGAACATGGCGCTGGAGCGGACGGCTGGCTCGCATTCGCTCGTCGCTGCCGCTCACCGCCGACGTTGGGCTTTCTTAAAAGCGCATTGGGCGTATGGTGTCGTCGTAGCACAAATAGGAGCCACATCATCCGCGCCACTCACTCCAATCACGTTCGAGATTGTTGACATGATGCCGAACGACACACGCGACGATATTCGCGCAATCGAGGCGCTCCTATCAAGTCAGTTCCAAAGCATCAACTGGCAACCCAATAGGAACGCTGATTGGACCGCGTTCTTTGCCGGCTTCGTGGCCGGAGCAGCACTCTTTCCGGCAGCCCGACCAGCAACGCCGCAAACGCCAGAGGGCTTCTCGCAAAGAATGGAAGCATTGC
>JBKKAO010000243.1:0-8444 GCA_046714645.1 Burkholderiales bacterium
TTGTTACACAGGGCGATATCGATGGCTTGGGAGAGCACCAAGACCGACGCGGCCGCCGGCGTGGGCGGGCAGGGCGCGGGCAACACGTTCGATGGCGCGGCACGCTCCGCCGCACTCGCCAAGCCAGAGGCAAGGGCGGCACTCAACAGGGCTAAGAACTTAGGTGCTCTGTGCAAACGTTTCAATCGGTGGTCCGGGAAAAACAAGCACGAGGTTAGCAGATCATGGCGCCGCCCTGACGAAGCTCAGCCTTGAACTGTACGCACGGGCATCAGTCCTCTAGACTAGGCATGAACATCCACGTTCCATTGATTTCAAAATGACCATGCAACCCACTCTATTTCTCTCCCACGGCGCCCCCACCATGGCGCTCGAGCCTGGGAAGGCCGGCGCTGCATTAGGCGCCCTGGGCAAGGGGCTCCTGCGCCCCTCCTCGATCCTGATCATCTCACCGCACTGGGATACCCCGTCGGCGGAGGTGAGCACCGTCGAGCACCCGGAAACCATTCACGATTTCTTCGGCTTTCCCGCACCGCTCTACGAGCTACGTTATCCGGCGCCCGGAGCCCCCGAATTGGCGCGCCGCGCGGCGGCATTGCTGCAATCGGCGGGAAAGTCTTGCGCCAGCGACCCCGCGCGCGGTCTCGACCACGGTGCTTGGTCACCGCTGCGATTCATGTTTCCGGAGGCGGACGTTCCGGTCACCCAACTCTCGCTGCAATCACAACGCGGTCCACGCTACCAGTTTGAGGTGGGTCAAGCCCTGGCCCCGTTGTGCGATGAGAACGTACTCATCATCGGCTCGGGCAGCATGACTCACAATCTCGGAGAGTTTCGCGGCAAGCGCTTCGATAGCACACCGGAGCCCTACGTGACCGAATTTCAGGATTGGTTTGCGCGCCAGATCGGCGCACGAAATATAGACGAGCTATTGGACTATCGGCAACACGCCCCGCATGCCGTGCGTGCGCACCCCGCGGACGATCATTTATTGCCGCTGTTCGTGGCCCTAGGCGCAAAACCCGGCTTCCATGAGGCCGAGCGGCTGGTCACGGAAGTCACCTACGGCATCCTCGCTATGGATGCTTACCTCTTTCATTGAGGTTTGGCTCCCGGCGACATAAAAGGGACACAACTGGTGTCCCTTTTATGAGGAAAGACGATCCGCTTAAGCGCGGCCCTTCTTATCCACGCATTCCTTCAGCGACAGCATTTCCCAACCCTGGCCCTTGCAGGCGTTATTCCCTTTACAGGCGTTGGTGTTGGAGCCACAGGAACCTTGGCCTTTACAAGCATTGGCCCCCACGCACTTGGACTTAACCGCATTGGACTGATCGGCGACGGAGATACCTGTGCCAGCTAGGAACATGGTGGCCGCGACGGCGGCGAGGGAAATTCCACTGATGACTTTTGATTTTTCCATTGTCTTCTCCTATTGAGATGTTGATCGATTGACTTGCGTTGGAACGAAGCGCCGGCCGTAACCGGAGATGCCTCGCGATTCCTTATACGGCGGCAGGTGAGGGTTGGATGTGACCGAACCGGTGGAGGTGAAGCTTGGCGCTAATGATCCGAACGCCGTGATAAGGTTCGCAAACTCTAACCCTCGGAGCCTTAGGCCATGCTCAAGCCCATTGTCCTTTTCGTCACTGCGATGTTCTTACGTCCCGCTCTCGGCGCCGAACTCCCGCTCTTCGATGCTCACTTGCACTACAGCGGCAATGCGTGGGCAGAATTTCCGCCGGAGGCCGTGATCGGCTTGCTCGACCGGGCGGGTGTGAGCAAGGCTCTGCTGTCCTCCACTCCCATCGAAGGAACCCTCAGGCTCTACCAACATGCCCCCGAGCGCTTCATCCCGGAGCTGCGCGTGTACAGAAAGACCACGAGCTTGGAGACCTGGGCGGCGGAGCGCACGGTGTGGTTCAAGGATCCGGAGCTCATCCCTTTTCTGGAGCGGGAACTACAACGCGGAATTTATCGCGGCATCGGTGAGTTTCACGTGGACGGCCACGAGGCCGATACGCCGGTGATGCGGCGCTTGGTGAATCTCGCCGTCGCTCACAATCTCCATCTTCACGCCCACAGCGATGCCGCGGCGGTGGCCCTACTGTTTTCCTTCAATCCCAAGGCCAAGATCCTTTGGGCCCACGCCGGCATGAGCACACCGCCTCAAGTCATCGCAGAGTTCATGGCGCGCTATCCGGCGCTGTGGGCGGACTTGTCCTATCGCAACCTTCGTGCGGGAGATGGCATCGACCCGGAATGGAGAGCCTTGCTGTTGCGCTTCCCGGATCGCTTCTTGTACGGCAGCGACACCTGGATGCCCTTTCGCTGGCCACAGGTTCCCGCCCTGGCCCAGGAAGCCCGCCACTGGCTCGGCCAACTTCCCGCGAACGTGGCGGAACAGATCGCCTTTAGGAACGCCGAGAAGCTCTTCGCGCACGCTTATAATCATTCGCCCCAGCAACCCGACCATAGGAAACCCTAATGAAGCATCCCGTTCTCCGGCATGTGCGGCCGGCGCTCACCTTTGCAGTAGGCTTGTTTGCCCAAACAGCCATCGCGCAAACCTATTCCTTCGATACAGGCCATACGAAGATCATGTTCGCTTACAACCATCTGGGGATGTCCAACCAGTACGGACGCTTCGACGCGTTCGACGGCGATGTCACGTTCTCCGCCGATAAGATGGCCGAGGCTAAGGTCAATGTCACCATCGACGCCAACAGCATCGACACCGACGTTGCCAAGTTGGACGAGCACCTGAAGTCGCCGGACTTCTTCGATACCGCCAAGCATCCGCGAATCACCTTCAAGAGCACGGGGGTCAAGCAGACGGGCAGCAAGAGCATGCAGATCACCGGTGATCTGACCGTCAAGGGTAAAACTCAATCCGTCGTGATGGATGCCACTATGAACTTTCAAGGGGAGCATCCTCTTTCCAAGTTCAGCAAGGCCTACGCAGGCGCGCAATACGTCGCCTTCTCCGCACGCACCCGGGTGCGCCGCTCGGATTTCGATCTAGGTCTCTACGCTCCGATGACCTCGGACACCGTGGACATCATCATCGAAACGGAACTACGCGAAAAGAAATAGCTTCTCTACGATCCCGGCCTGGCGCCGGGCTTTTTAAGGTCTTGCCGAAGGTATGGGGATTACGCGGCCCACGCCCGCATAAAAATAGCGCCCTCCCCATAGCTTGCTAAACCGTGCGAATGCCAGTTCGCCGGTGCAATGTCCAGGCGCTAGGTTTTCTACCTTGAACTCGTCGTGGAGTGCTGCCGCGACGCGAGTCACATCAGCGTCTGAAGCGGTAGGTAAGTGAAATCCTCCGAAGATGAGGTGGACGCGCGGATCGATAGCCGCGGCAGCCGCGACAATTCGCTCAATGCCGGGATGCGAACAACCGACCACGAGAACGATGCCTTGGGCGGTCTTGATGGCAAGAGAGATCTCTCGCAGTTCTTTCGTACCCGCCAACTCCGATACCGTTGCGATTAGCCACACATTCGGCAACAGTTCTGCGGTCTTCTCGATCGCAAGAAAATTCGCTCCAGTCCAAGCCGTACCGAAATGCAGGACCTCGGGAGGGCGACCATCGAAGTAGCGCATCGCATCGGGCAAAGATTCCTCCTTGCGGAAGAAGGTGCTCGGGAGGGAACTCCCAAAAGGTCCGAAATTCTCCTTGGGCGCATAGATCTTCACGCCCGGATTTGCGCGCTGAAGGATGCTGATACCTGCCGTATGATCCAAGTGCCGGTGAGAGATAACAGCAAAGTCCAATGCACTGAGATTAGCACCGGCCGCCTTTACGTTGGCTGCAAAGATCTCGGGGTCGTTCCCCGTATCGAACAAAATACGCTTACCGTCGAATTCAATCAGAGCCGCGTAGCCCCAATCCTTCTTCATGGACGAATCGTTTCCGAATGCATCATAAAGAACGGTGACGCGGTCGTTCGATTCGGCCCCGGCGTGAGGCACCGACACCAAGCTGGTCAGCAACAGGATCGTCCATCTAAAGATTCTCATACGAGATTCCTATTTTCAGGTTACCCATCCACCAGAGAATGGGAAGCTCTGGCCAACAAAAAAACTCACCTCGCTCGAGGCCAAAAAAACCGCGCACAACGCGTCCTCCTCGGGCGTGGCCAGCCGCCCCGACGGCACCTCCCTCGCCAAGCGCTCCTTGAAGGAAGGTAACTGCCGAACCTCGGGCGGATAGTAGGTGGGGTTCTCGACGAAGTTCTGCGCAATCAAATTGACCTGCACATTGAAGGGCGCCACCTCGGTACCGACGGATCGCACGTAGGACACCTGCGCACCGCGTGCGGCGCTATAGGTTGACACGCGTTTTTGCCCGCGCAGCGCCGTGGCACTGCCCATCACCACGATCTTCCCCGCACGCCGCTCCATCATCTGCGGCAACACCGCCCGGCACAGGCGCGGCAGCGGATCGGCCAGATGAGCAAACACCGTGCGCCACTCCTCGTCCGTCACCTCGTGCGCTTTCGTGTAGGGCGCGGGCACAGCGAGATTGGCGAGCAACACGTCGACCGCTCCCGCCGCGCTCACCGCTTTCTGGGCGCCATCGAGCTGGGTCAGGTCGTGGTGATCGCCGATCACCACCGCGCCGTGAGCCGCAAACACCTCACTCAAGATAGGACCCATGAAATCGGTGCTCTGGGTGATCAACACGCGTTTTCCCGCCAAGCTATCGCCGATTTTCTTCACGAGTTTCTGTCCTAAGCCGCCCGGGTGCAGCCATCAGGCTTCAACACGCGCTCGGTGGATGCCGGATGCTTGCTCAATCGCACTGCGGGTCGGATGGGACGCCGGACCAAGTCTCCGCCGCAGTTCGGGCAAGCGCCCTGCAACACCACTTCAGCGCACTCTCGGCAGAAGGTACATTCATAGGAGCAGATACGTGCATCCATGGAGTCAGGTGGCAGATCTTTATCGCAACACTCGCAGTTTGGTCGTAGTTGAAGCATGGGCATTCCCTAGTCTAGTTGCACACCCACTTCGCCAAGCCCCTCCACGACGAAGCGCAATCGATCGCCCGGCTCTACGAACTTAGTGGCAATCATGCTGCCGGTCATCACCACCATTCCCGCGCGCACCTCGTGACCTTGCTGCAAACGAGTATTCAGGCACCACGTCAAGGCCTCGAAAGGATGACCAAGTACGTCACGTCCATGGCCTTCTCCCGATTCGGCACCATTGATCTCGACCACTCCCCGGATGGACTGGAGATTCAGATCTCTCCAATCCTTCGAGGCGGGACCGAGGACGATGCCCGCGTTCCAGGCGTTATCCGCAATCAAGGTGAAAATGAGGGAGGCGATCTTTGTGTAGTCGGCATGGCGGTCGTCCACCAATTCAAAGGCCGGAGCAAGCGTATCCACTGCTTGCGCAATCTGCTCACGCGTATAGGGCGCGCCCGAGGCGGGCAAGTCTCGCCCCAGCGTTGCCGCCAGTTCGCACTCGATACCTAGGTGGATATAGCCGGCGTAACGTAGCTTCGCACCCGAGCGATGCACGATGTTCGCGTGAATGGAACCGGCGAAGGGCGAGTAGAATTTCAACATCTCCTGCATGACGTGCGAGGTGAGCGCCACCTTGTGTCCTGCCACCGGACCGAGCTGAGCTTCCCTCAGCGCGCGAAACGCCTCTTGTATCCCGTAGGCGTCTTCCACGCTGCGCGGCGCGATGTCCTCCGGCAATGCATCGAACGCGGCGCGGGCGTGGTGCTGCTCCAGCAGGTACCGCGCCGCTCGCTGATCGCGGTCCTTGTCCATCAACTTGGCTTGCTGTCCAAGCCTTTGCGTAAAAGTTCGGTGACCAGTTGGTTCAACCCAAGCTGCCGCTCCTGCGCGAGGTTCTGCACCTCTTGCACTAGAGCGCTATCCAACTTCACCGCGAAAGAAATCAACCCAAGCGCTTGATCGCGCTTGCGCTGCTCGCGCCTTTCCACAACCTCGGCGACGCCATGCCCGAAGCGATGGGGAATCCTGCCCTGCCCCAGCGCGGCGTCGATCTTCTTGCCCTTGCTCTTTTCCAGCTCGGTACGTTTCATGGTCATCTGGTAGTCCTTTTCATTTGGTCAAGCGCCATGCTAGCAGGACGGGCCGCGCTAGGGCGGGGACGCACTAGCGTATCTCCGACCAATACTTCTCCAAGCGCTTGAAGGACACGGGGAAAGGTGTTTTCAACTGCTGCGCCCATAGCGACACGCGCAACTCCTCCAGCATCCAGCGAAACTCTTCAACACGCGGGTCGTGGATACCACGAATGCGGTTCTCGTCGAGGCGAACTTTGTAAGCCTGCCACAGGTGCGCGATTTCCTGCAGCCATTGGATATCCTTCGCCGGATTGCTCGCGATCTTTTCAATGCGAAATAGGATGGCTTGGAGATAGCGCGGGTAGTGACGCATGCGCGGCAACGGAACACAGGCCAGGAACCCGCTCGGGACCAACTCTTTTATTTGTGCGCGAACGTCGTTCAATGCCTTCTGCCACGCTTGCGGCGAAGGGGTGTTGAGTTTCGCGCGCACGTCTTGGTAGACCGTGAAAATCTCGTTCGCCAAGCGGCACAGCTCCAGGGTGACATCGTGCATGCGCGTCTTGGCCTTGCTGGCTCGCTCCTGGAACGCGGCCTTGGTGCGGATCGGTGTTTCTTCTACGAAGAAGGCGCGGTCACAGATGGCTTCCACCAACTCTTCTCGCAAGCGATCGGCGATGGCGCCCTTATCCGCGCCACGTTTATCGGACTTGCCGCTGTCTAGATCCAACATGATGGCGTAGCGCAAGGACATTTCCTGGAAGTTGGGCAAGCTTCTCGCCATGTGCTTGACTTGGTCCGGCAGTGCGAGCTGAAACATGCGCCGCAATCCGCGATGGGTCGCCGCTTCGGCTTCCTGCTCGGTATCCAAGACCTTCAGCGCCACGGATTTGCCTTCGTCAATGATGGCCGGGTATCCGATGAGCCGCTGCCCGTCGCTTATGAACTCGATCTGCTCGGGAAGATCGGGGAAATCCCAGCTCGTGATCCCCTGACGTTCGATTTCACCGCGCGCGCTTTCGCTAAATTGCCGCCGCGCCTTGATGCCCAGATCGGAGCGAAGTTGCGCGATATCCCGGCTCATGGCGACTTCATGTCCGTCATCGCCGACCACTTGGTAATTCATGGTGAGATGGGCTGGTAGATCGGACTCATCCCAGGCGTGGTTGGGCACTTCAGTGCCACTCACCTTCAACAACGCAACGCCGATCTCGGGGCACAAGGGTCTCGCCTCCGGATGCAGATGATCCAGGACATTGCTCACGTACTGGGGCACGGGGACGAAATTCTTGCGCACGCCCTTGGGCAAGGCCTTGATGAGATGAGTAAGCTTGTCGCGCAGCATGCCCGGCACTAACCACTCGCAGCGCCGTTCATCCACCTGGTTGAGCAAATGCAGCGGCACCACCATGGTGACGCCATCCAACGCGTGCCCAGGCTCGAAGCGGTACGTCAAGTCATAGCGCACGCCGTTAATGTCCATGGTGTCCGGAAAGCGTTCTTCATTGATCTCGCTCGCCGCGTGGCGCATGAGCAACTCGCGTGTGGCGAAAAGAAGCTTAGGCTCTTTGCGCTCGGCCTCACGCCGCCACTTCTCGAATTGCTGGCCGCTCCAGACATCTTTCGGGATACGCTCGTCGTAGAAACCGAACACCACCTCGTCGTCCACCAGCACGTCGTGACGGCGCGCTTTGTGTTCGAGATCTTCCACGTCTTTGCGAAGCGCCCGGTTGTGCGACAAGAACGGCGCGTCGTTTTCGTAGTGCCCGTGCACCAGCGCTTCGCGGATAAAGATCTTGCGCGATTCCGCTGCGTCGATGGGGCCGTAGGAAACGCGCCGCTTAGGCACCACCACCAACCCGTACAAGGTCACGCGTTCGAAGGCGATGGCTTGCGCGCTCTTCTTCTCCCAGTGCGGGTCGAGGTAGGAGCGCTTGACCAGATGCTTGCCCACTTTCTCCAACCATGCGGGGTCGATGGGCGCGTTACAGCGAGCGTAGAGTTTGGTGGTTTCCGTGAGTTCCGCCGCCATCAGCCATGGCGGCCCTTTCTTGCGCAAGGCCGAACCGGGGAAGATGGAGAACTTGATGCCGCGTGCGCCCAAATAGACGCCGGCCTCTTCCGATTTGACGCCGGTGTTTCCCAGCAGACCGGCCAGCAGTGCGCGGTGAACCTCTTCGGGCCGTGCAGGCTTCTCGTTCTCTCGCCAACCCATCTCTCCCACGTACGCGGCCAGCTGGCCATGCAGCTCACGCCACTCTCGCAGGCGTACGTAGGACAGAAAATTGTCGTGACACAACTTCACCAGCAGGCGGTTGGATTTTTTATGCTGCAGCGCCTCACCGAAGAAGCTCCACAGCTTGAGCAATCCGAGAAATTCGGA
>JBKKAO010000244.1:0-10988 GCA_046714645.1 Burkholderiales bacterium
GATTGGGAAGGCGAGATTATCGGCAAGCCCGCAGCGGATCATCTCCCCGCGCATCCCCTTGAAGCGCAGCAGTCTCGCACCGTTTCACTAACGAACAGTTAAGAGCCCAGGATACCGGCCGATATCAAGCGCGCATCACACCCCGTTGAATCGGTGGGGCGGCGTGTGAAAGGGCGAAGACGATGATGGGGTGACGTGTTATCCTTTTTTCAAGGATTTCCTTGCGCGGAGAATTTCTGCCGCTTAGACCGAGAAATCTGAAAGTACGTGGACTGATGGAGAGGGCGATGAGTAGACAGTTATTGATTACCTACTACGCTGACCGAGAGCTGCTGGGATTGGTGTCCGATGAGGACTACGAGACCTTTAAAGACCTGCTGCTGGAGGCGCTACACAAGGAATGGCCCAAGGCCAGCGTGAACGTGGACGACGCGGAGCACGCTCACGCAGAGATCGCTCTCGCTCCCGGCGATAAGGGCGACCCCCCCCTGGACGAACAATCCCGCGCGGACGTCGAAGCCCGTGTGATCGAGATCGCCAACGACGTCATCGACGAGAGGGAGTGGGCAACGGACAAATCCGAGGACTACGAAGAGGAATACGAAGAGGAACTCGAGGAGCGGCGCTTCGGCGAGGACAAGGAAGACTACTGAATAGGCCTGCATCTCTGGCAAGTCCAAGGGCTTTCATTTGAAGGCCTGTTGGTGAGCGCGCGATCAAGAATCCAGGCTTACTGCCGAAATATGTAACTGTCCTAATTACCGCTTGCGCAACGGAGGGGTATTGTGATTCAAAATAGCGAAACGGACCTCCTGCGCAGTGCCGCGGGGCAGTTCTCCGCGACCCAATTCATCCAGGACCAACTTCGCGCGCTCGGCGGCGGGAATCAACTCCAGGTACCTCCTGCCAATGACTCCTCCGAGGTGAATCTGTCCGATGCCTCCAAGTTGCTGAGCGTTCTAGGCGCCGGGGACGGAGGTTCCGAGTCTTTGCTTAGCGCCTTAAGCGCCTTGGTGGAGAGGCTTACGGGGCAGGAAGTCGCCAGCCTTAGCCTCGATTCCCAGAAACTCGAAGCGAGTTACGTGAGCCTGGATACGGTCGAAGAGGCGTTGCGCGTGGGACGTGGCGGATCATCCTTAGATTACCGTTACAACGCCGTGCACGCCGACGCACAAACGCTGTCCTATTCCGCGCAAGGCAAGATCACCCTTGAGAACGGCACGGAATTGAGTTTTGACTTCCAACTGGAAGCTTCTCGAATCTATGTTGAAGAGACCCGCGCGCGGGTGCAGATCAACGGGTCGCAGTTGCGCGATGCCCTAGGTGCGAACATCCCCGGTCTGTCGGCCCGTCCGCGCGAGGGTGGCCTGGATATTGATTTCGACCACCATGGCGTGCGGCAATTGCTGCAAGGCCTGGAGGATGGGCCCCAGAGACGCGGCCAACATGGCCGAGACGACGATGAACAGCATGCGCACGCTCGTGTCGATGAAGCCCATTCGAACCGGGAGAACACGCAAAGCGGCGCGCACTGGATGTAGTCGCATAGATTTTTTCTTGAGGATTCACTGCGCCGGGTCTTGTTTCGCGCGCAAGCGCCGCGCGAACACCCCCATCTCCTTGGCGGCTTGTTTGTCACCCTTGGCCTCGGCGACGCGGATCCCTCGCTCGTAGGCGCATAAGGCCTCATCCACTCGATCGCACTCGGTTAAGGCACGGCCCAGTAGTTTCCACGCGGCCGAATACCCAGCGTCGAACTCGACCGCGCGTTGCAGATGAGCCACCGCGGAGGGCGCTTGCCGCTGCTTGAGGTACTCGTTCCCGATGCTAAAGCGCAGCAGGGCGTTGTCCTTGCCGTTCTCTAGCATCATGAGAAAATTCTCAAGCGCAGCGCTCATGAAATTGATGTCAACAGAAACCCTAGAGCTCGATGCGGCTGCCCAATTCCACCACGCGGTTGGTGGGGATTTTGAAGAACTCCGTGGCATCCGCCGCGTTGCGCGACATCACCGCGAAGAGTTTTTCGCGCCACAGAGCCATGCCCGGTTCGTGGTGGGTGGGAACCAGCGTCTGGCGGCTCAAAAAGAACGAAGTTTCCATCATGCCGAATTCGAGCCCCTTGGGTTTGCACAGTTCTAATGCCCTGGGCAAGTCCGGTTCATCCTTAAAGCCGTAGTGCACAATCAGTTTGTAGAACTGGTGCCCAATCGGAACGATATCCACGCGCTGGGCATCGGCCACGTGCGGGATGTCCTCGCTGATGACCGTCAGCAAAACGATGCGCTCATGCAGCACTTTGTTGTGATTCAAGTTGTGCAACAACGCATGGGGCACGCCTTCTTGCGTAGCGGTGAGGAACACCGCGGTGCCTTCCACCCGCTGTGGGGGATGCAGCATGAGGCTATTGATGAAGGGTTCCAGTGCGATAGCGCCTGGGCGCAGGCGTTCGAACAACAACTCGCGCCCGCGTTTCCAGGTCGCCATAAGAGTGAATATCACCACGCCGGCCAAAAGGGGAAACCAGCCCCCATCGAGTATCTTCACCGCGTTGGCCGCGAGATAAGGGATGTCGATGCACAAGAACAAGCCGGATATGAGCGCGGCGTGCGGGCGCGACCAATGCCACAGCTTGCGCATGATGAAGTAGGCCAGTATGGAATCCACCGTCATGGTGGCGGTGACCGCGATGCCGTAAGCCCCAGCTAGTTTACTGGAGGACCCAAAACCCAGCACCAGCCCCACCACCGCGATGTAGAGCCCCCAGTTGATCCAGGGCAGGTACACCTGTCCGATCGCTTCTTCCGAAGTGTGCTTGATAAGCAGCCTCGGGCAGTAACCCAATTGAATTGCTTGCCGTGTGAGCGAGTAGGCCCCCGAGATAGTGGCTTGTGAGGCGATGACGGTGGCCATCGTGGCCAGGACCACCATGGGGTAGAGCGCCCAATCGGGTGCCAAGTGGAAGAACGGATGCTGCAGAGCCTGGCTATCGTGCAACAGCAAAGCGCCCTGGCCAAAGTAATTAAGGAGCAGTGCGGGGAAGACGAAGAACAGCCAGCCCATGCGGATGGGCCGCCGGCCGAAGTGTCCCATGTCCGCGTAGAGGGCCTCGGCTCCGGTGACGCAAAGCACTACCGCACCCAGGGTCAAGAAGGCGGCGTAGCCGTTAGCAAGGAAGAAACGCCAGGCGTAAAGCGGACTCAGTGCGGCGAGAACGCCGGGTTCATGAGCAATATTGGTGACTCCCAGCACGCCCAGCACCGTAAACCAGAGCACCATGATGGGGCCGAACAAGGCGGCCACCTTGGCAGTCCCCAATTGCTGGAACGTGAAGAGTCCCGTGATGACCAGTAAAGTAAGGGGGATGACGTAAGGCTTTAATAGGGGAGCGGCGACCTCCAAGCCCTCCATGGCGGAAAGCACCGAAATGGCGGGAGTGATCATGCCATCGCCGTAGAACAGGGCCGCACCAAAGATCCCTAAGGCCATGAGTTGCGCGCGGCTGCCCTTTTCATTACTGGCCCCGCGCAGCACCAGAGCCATCAGCGCCATAATGCCGCCCTCTCCGCGATTGTCCGCCCGCATCATGAACGCCACGTACTTGATGGTTACGATAGCCACCAAGGACCAAAACATGAGGGAGAGAACCCCCAAGACATTGCCGTGATTGAGCGCTAAACCGTGGGCGGGGCTAAAGGCTTCCTTGATGGCGTAGAGGGGACTGGTGCCGATGTCTCCGAACACAACACCTACTGCACCGACCGCCAACGTAAGAGTGCTGGCCTTTTGGCTGCTTGAGCCGCTGGCGGGTGTCGTCATGGAGGGAATGTTTGGGATGGGGATTTATGCGGCGGCGCATCATAGCATTGAAGTCGCGGCCCTCGCCTTGGCCGTGAGGCTTTCGGTGAACGCGCTTTGTCCTTACCATTGGCCGATCGCAACCCACGCAGGTTCCGCCAAATGAGCCGAGAGAAAATTCATACCCCCCAAGCCCCCAATGCGATCGGCATCTACTCCCAAGCCCTTCGCAGCGGCGATACGGTCTATTTGTCTGGTCAGATCGGACTCGATCCGGTGACCATGCAACTGCGCGAAGGCATTGACGCGCAGGCGCGACAGGTATTCAAGAATCTAGAAGCCGTCGCAGAGGCAGCGGGCGCGACGCTGGATGACGCGGTCAAGTTCACCGTATTCCTCACCGACATGGCGCACTTCGCCCTGGTGAACGAGATCATGGCCATTCACGTCAAGGAGCCCTACGCGGCGCGCTCCGCCGAGGGAGTTGCCCAGCTTCCGCGCGGAGCACAGGTGGAGATCGAAGCTGTCCTGGTTCGGAGGAAGTGAAAGCGGCGGCCGGCAAGCCTCCAGCTTCGCCTGTGGCGATGAGCACGTCCCAGGGCGAGCCACTGCACTGGGTGACTAAGGCCGTTCGAGAAAAACTCTCGCGGCTGGGTATTCATACAGAGCAAGATCTCATCTTGCATCTTCCCCTTCGCTACGAGGACGAAACGCAACTCCACGCTCTACGCGATGCGCCCGCGGGGCGCGTGGTTCAGGTGGAAGGTGTGGTGACCGATCAAAAGATTCAACCCCGGCCCCGGCGCATGCTGTTATGTAACCTTGATGTGGATGGCGAACCGCTTCAGCTTCGCTTCTTTCATTTCTATCCCAGCCAGTTAAAACAGCTCGCCGCGGGAACCCGCTTGCGCGTCATGGGCGAGATACGCCGAGGATTTGTTGGTGCAGAGATGCCCCACCCGCGCTACAGGGTCGTACAACCCGGTGAAGCTCTGCCCGCCGGTTTGACGCCTGTGTACCCCACTACCGCCGGCTTGTCTCAGCGGACCCTGCGCCAGCTTATCGAGCGTGCATGGAACGATATCGATTTGAGTGACACCGTTCCGCCGAAGATAGGCGATGACTTGGGGCTCCCCGCACTCGCGGGCAGTATGCGCTTGCTGCACGCGCCAGACCCTAAGATTTCCGCGAAGGCGCTAGAGGAGAGAAGCCATCCGGCTTGGCAGCGAATCAAGTTCGAGGAATTGCTTGCCCAGCAACTTTCCATGCGTAAGCACCGCCAGCGGCGCCTACGTGCGCGCGCACAACCGCTGGCGCGCCATGAAGTGTTCTCCGGGCGGCTGCTAGAGAGACTTCCATTTCGGCTGACACCGGCGCAACAGCGTGCTCTGGAGGAGATCCGTGCGGATCTGACGAAACCTCATCCCATGCAGCGCCTCTTGCAAGGCGATGTGGGTAGCGGAAAGACCATCGTTTCGGCCCTGGCCGCGTTACAGGCCATCGAAAGCGGCGCGCAGGTGGCCGTCATGGCGCCAACCGAAATTCTCGCCGAGCAAAACTTCAACAAGTTTCGCGGCTGGTTGAGCGAACTCGGGCTGGAGGTCATCTGGCTCGCGGGAACGCAGAAAAAAAAGCAACGCCGCGAGGCGCTGGCACGTGTTGCTTCCGGCGAGGCGCATGTGGTGGTGGGAACTCATGCGTTGTTTCAAGCGCAAGTGGAATTCGCCCGCCTGGGCCTGTGCATCGTGGATGAGCAGCATCGCTTCGGCGTGCAGCAACGCTTGGCCTTGAGGCGCAAAGGCACAGACGAGGCGAGCGAGCCTCATCAGCTCATGATGAGTGCCACACCCATCCCGCGCACACTCGCCATGAGCTTCTACGCCGATCTGGATGTTTCTGTCATCGACGAGCTTCCTCCTGGCCGCACCCCCGTCGTGACTAAACTCTTAGCGGACACCCGCCGGGAGGAAGTCGAGCAGCGAATCCGCGATGCCTGCGTGCAGGGCGGACAGGCCTATTGGGTGTGTCCTCTGATCGAAGACTCCGAAGCCTTGCAGCTCAAGACCGCCCTGGAAACCTTCGAGCGGATTCAAACGACTTTCCCTGAGCTGCGCGTAGGACTCGTGCATGGCAGGCTTAAGAGCGATGACAAGACCGCCGTCATGGATGCCTTCAAACAAGGCGCGATTCAGCTCTTGGTGGCCACCACGGTCATCGAAGTCGGTGTGGACGTGCCCAACGCCTCCATGATGGTGATCGAACACGCCGAGCGCATGGGCTTGGCCCAGTTGCACCAGTTGCGCGGGCGCGTCGGACGGGGAACGCAGGCCAGCGTTTGTGTCTTGCTCTACCAACAGCCCTTGGGAGGACTGGCGCGCGAGCGTTTGCGCATTATTTACGAGAACACCGATGGCTTCGAAATCGCGCGCGAGGATCTTCGCATCCGAGGCCCGGGCGAGCTATTGGGCGCACGCCAGAGCGGAATGCCCATGCTGCGCTTCGCCGATCTGAATGCGGATGCAGATTTGTTGGAAGCCGCGCGCGACGCGGCAACGCGCATGCTACAAGACCATCCTGACTTGGCGCGGGCTCATCTGCAACGATGGTTGGGTGGGAAGCAGGAATATCTGCGGGTCTAACCATGAATCTCTTCGCTTTGGCGCGGGGAAGGTCATTCATCGAGAAGCGAAAGGGTATAGTGACTCCGTCTCGGAATTCCAAGGAACCGAGTTGAACGACATCAAGATATGGTTACATTCTCTGGGTCTGGATCAATTCGCGGAGATCTTTGTCCGCGAGCAAATCGATCTGGAGGCCGCGCGCACCCTTTCGGACTCGGATTTGAAGGAACTCGGACTCCCGCTTGGCCCGCGCAGTAAGCTCCGAGCGGCGATTCAGGCGCTGCAAAGCGGCGTCCACGTACCAGACGCCGGCGCCGAATCCGAGTCTTTCATTTCGCGCAACGCCGAGCGCCGCCAACTCAGCATCTTGTTCTGCGATCTAGTCGGTTCCACGCAACTATCGCAACAACTGGACCCCGAGCGTTTGCGCGAGTTGATGCAGGTTTATCAGCAGGCGTGCCGGGGCGCGATAGAAAAGTACGAAGGCCACGTTGCGCAGTACCTGGGCGATGGGTTGATGGTGTACTTCGGCTGGCCGCGGGCGCATGAGGATGATGCCGAGCGCGCGGTTCGAAGCGCGTTGGAGATCGTGGGAGCCGTGTCCCGGATCGAAGGCGGTGGTTTGCATCCCTCGTCCACCGGGAGAGGGACGGAGGGTGAGGGAAGAACAAGCTCCAAACTGCAAGTGCGCATCGGCATCGCCACCGGTCCGGTGGTCGTGGGCGAGACAGGCGCTGGCGATGCCTCGGTGCCCAAACTCGCGGTAGGCGAGACGCCAAATCTCGCCGCTCGCCTCCAAGGTTTGTCGGGCGCGGATCAGATTGTGATTGCGCCCTCCACACGCCGGCTGCTGAGCGCGGTCTTCGAGTATCGGGATTTCGGTAGTCACCCGCTCAAAGGCATCGTCGAACCCGTGCGCGCGTGGCAAGTACTGGGTTTGAGCCAGATCGAAGATCGCTTCGAAGCAGCGCACACCGGTGCCCGCCTCAACCCCTTGGTAGGACGGGAAGAGGAAGTGGCGCTATTGCTGCGCCGCTGGGAGTTAGCGCGTGGCGGAGAAGGCCAGGTAGTCTTGGTGCGCGGGGAAGCGGGAATCGGCAAATCGCGCATCACGCAAGCACTGCGTGAGCGGGTCGTGCGAGAGGCACACCTTCGCATGAGCTATCAGTGCTCGTCCTTACAGACTCAGAACGCACTCTATCCAATCCTCCAACAGCTGGAACGTGCAGCGCAATTCGGCCGAGAAGACAGCGCCGTGCGCAAGCTCGACAAGCTGGAAGCGCTGCTGGCCCGAGGCAGCGATCAGCCCCTGCTTGTGGCGCCGCTTATCGCGCATCTCTTGTCCTTGCCGGCCGGACGCTATCCACCACTCGAACTCTCCGCGCAAAAGCAGAAGGAGAAAACGCTGGGGGCCCTGATCGCGCAGGTCGAAGGCCTCGCGCGCAGTCAGCTGGTACTCATTGTCCTCGAAGATGTTCACTGGATCGATCCCACGACCCAGGAACTCTTCAATCTGTTGGTGGCGCGACTACCGAAATGGCGCGTGTTGTTGGTGGTGACCTTCCGGCCCGAGTACGAGCAACGATGGGGCGGTCCCGCCCATGTGACGGAAGTATCGCTATCTCGTTTGAGTTCCCGTCTGGGCGCGGACCTAGCGAACAGTCTCACGCTTGACAAGCCGTTACCCGCCGAAGTCCTGAATCAGATCGCCGACAAGACAGAAGGTGTACCGCTCTTCGTCGAAGAGCTGACCAAGACCGTGCTCGAATCGGACCTTCTAAAAGACTGTGGCGATCGTTACGAACTATCGGCGCCGCTGCCGCCATTTGCCATTCCTTCTACTTTGCATGATTCTTTGATGGCCCGGCTGGATCGCTCGGCGCCCATGAAGGCAGTGGCGCAACTCGGCGCGTGCATCGGCCGGGAGTTTTCCTATGAGCTTCTCTCCGCGGTGTCGGAGATGAGCGCGCCAGGATTACAAGAGGCGCTCGACAAGCTTTGCAGTTCGGAGTTGCTGTTTCGGAGAGGAAATCCGCCCGATGCGGTGTACACCTTCAAGCACGCGCTAGTGCAAGACGCGGCTCATGCCTCACTCCTAAAAAGTACGCGCGCTCTATATCACCAGCGCATCGCGCAAACGATGACGCAACGCTTCGCCGAAGTGGCCGAAGCCCAGCCAGAGTTCGTCGCCCATCAATTCACGGACGCTGGCAACGCCCAGGAGGCCATCGCCTGGTGGCAGAAAGCGGGCAAGCGAGCGTTCTCGCGCGCTGCGCTGCGTGAATGCGTGGCGAACTACGAAAAGGGACTGGCCATTCTCTTGGCATTGCCCCCTTCCGCCGAACGCAATCGAACGGAATTGGGGCTACAAGTGGGCATGGCGTTCGCGCTGATGATGTTCAAAGGCTGGGCGGCGCCGGAAACCGGCCGCCCCATCGAACGCGCCGCAGAACTGGGCCGCCTGCTCCGCTTGGAGGGAAAAGCAACGCCTGACTTGTACTGGGCGCTGCGCGCACCGGGAACCTACTACATGACCCGGGGCCAACACCGGCTCGCGGAAGAGATCGCAGAACAATGCTTAGAAGTTGCCGCGCGTGGCGAGGATATCGATGCGCGTATCGACAGCCACAATTTAAGAGCGATGACCGCTTTTGCTCAAGGCAAGTTCCGAGTAACTCGCGAAAATGCGGAACGAGGGCTGAGGTTATACGGCACCAATCGGCGTTCGCATCCGCTCTTGATCGGGCAGGACACTAGGATTCGCTTGGCGTGGTGGCACTCTTGGACGCTGTGGTGCCAGGGATATCCGGACCAAGCGCTCGCGAGCGCCCGCGATGTGGCCGCCTACAGTCAAAGTTCCACGCATCCCTTTGAGAAGTGCTGGGCGCAGATGATCTTGGGAACTGTGCACATATTTAGGAGAGAGCCGAGGGCCGATAACGGAGCCATGGAAACGGCGGTACGGCTTGCTCACGAACACGATTTAGGAATGTTCAAGGTGATCATGCCCGGCTTTCAGGCAGGGCAGTTCACCCTGCAAGGCGATCCTGAGAACGCAACCTCAGTGATTGTTGGCAACTTGCCCGCGATCTATGCCAGCGGAACACTATGGACGCTCACGCTGATTTATGAGTTTCTCGCCGGTGCGTACCTCGCGCTTCAACAAGAGCTAGAGGGCATGAAAGCCGTCCAAGATGGATTGGCTCTCGCGGAGCGCAATAGCGAAATCTGGAATTCGGCGGAACTGCACCGGCTCAAGGGGGAATTGCATCGCCTCGGTGACAACTCGGACGATGCGGAGCGAGAATTTCTCAAAGGCTTGGAGATCGCTCGCGAGCAAGAGGCAAAGTCGTTTGAACTTCGTGCTGCCACCAGTCTCGCCCGGCTTTGGCATTCTCAAGGAAAGCACGATGAAGCCCGCGAACTGCTTGCGCCGGTCTACCGGTGGTTCTCGGAAGGTATGGACATCCCTGATCTCAAGGACGCCCTAGCACTCCTCGAAGAGTCGATTGCTCCTGACCGCTAGGGTCGCATAGAATGCAATCATTGATTGCAGGAGAATTTCAATGGCGAGTATCACCATACGCAACTTAGACGATAGAACGAAGGCGCGTCTTCGTACACGGGCAGCGCAGCACCAGCGTTCTATGGAAGACGAAGCGCGGCACATACTACGTTTAGCGCTCTCCGAGAAAGAAACAAAACCGCGTAACCTCGCCGAGACGATTTCCCAGCGTTTTCTGGCGCTCGGCGGAGTAACTCTATCCGTGCCCGAACGGCAACCCATGCGTGATCCGCCGAAGTTCGAGAAATGATCCTGCTGGACACCAATGTTCTTTCCGAATTGATGAGAGCCGCCCCGGATCTGGGGGTGAAACAATGGGTCGCCGCGCAGACTGCGACGACCTTATATACGACGAGCATCACTCAGGCGGAGATTCTGCACGGGATAATGCTGCTTCCAGCAGGGAAACGTCGCACGGCATTTGAAGTGGCAGCGGCGGCAATGTTCAGCGAAGATTTTGATGGCCGGATTCTTCCGTTCGGTAGCGACGCGGCCCAATCTTATGCTGGTATCGCGGCGCGACGCCAGCGAGCCGGACGTCCGGTCTCTCATTTCGATGCACAGATCGCCGCCATCGCGTTGTCCAGCGGTGCGGCGATCGCGACCCGTAACGTTACTGACTTCGAAGAATGCGGAATCAAAGTGCTGAACCCTTGGGACGGGTGATAGAGACATGCGCTACGTATGAATATCATAAGAGGGTGGTTGTCAGATCTTGGGCTCGCGCAATACGCGGACGCGTTCGAACGCAACGATATCGGGCTGGACCTGCTGCCGGGCCTAACGGATGACGATCTACGCGAGCTGGGTATCGTATCGTTGGGTCATCGCAAGCTATTGCTCAACGCGGTTGAAGCGTTGCGTGCACAGAAGTCGCGAGAGGCGCAATCGGGGGACGAGTTAGCGCCGCTGATATCCTCGCAATTGACGATACCGGCCCAACGCCGGCAACTAACAGTGATGTTCTGCGATTTAGTGGGCTCGACGGAGTTATCCTCCCGTTTGGA
>JBKKAO010000245.1:0-3524 GCA_046714645.1 Burkholderiales bacterium
AAGGTCCACAAAGAGCCGGGCTGGATGAATCTGTATATGAAGTGGGTGACCTGGTGCTTGAAACACCGGGTGCTCACCTCCCTCGGGGCCGCGGTATTCTTCTTTGGTTCTTTCGCGCTGGTGCCGCTATTGCCCACCGGTTTTCTGCCGCCCGATGACTTGTCGCAGACCCAGGTCTACATCACGCTTCCTCCTGGGGCGGCCTTCAAACAAACCTACGCGGCGGCAGAGCAGGCGCGCGAATTGGTGCGCAAGCATCCCCACGTCAAGCTTGTCTACACCGCCATAGGCGGCGGCGCGGCGGGCGGTGATGCTTTCACGCCCCGCGGCGCGGCCGAGGTTCGAAAGGCCACCTTGACCATCAACATGACCCCGCGTCAGGAACGCCGGGGTGTGAGCAAACAAACCATTGAACGAGAATTGCGCCAACTCCTAGAGGCACTCCCCGGCGCCCGAGTGTCCGTGGGACTAGGCGGGGCGAATGAGAAGTACGTGCTCGTGCTGGCGGGCGAGAACGGCCAGGTCCTGTCGGATCATGCGCGCCTGGTGGAGCGCGAGCTTCGTACCATCCCCGGGATCGGGAACGTGAACACCACCGCCAGCTTGGTGCGTCCCGAGCTCATGGTGCGCCCCGATTTCTCTCGCGCGGCAGACCTCGGCGTGACTTCCGCCGCCATCGCGGACACCTTGCGCATCGCCACCGCGGGCGACTACGACCAAGGCTTGGCGAAGCTGAATCTATCGCAGCGGCAAGTGCCCATCGTAGTGAAGCTGCCAGCCGATGCACGCCAGGACCTCACGCTGCTCGAACGGCTCACGGTTCCGGGAACGCATGGGCCGGTGATGTTGGGGCATGTGGCCTCATTGACCATCGGCAGCGGACCCGCGCAGATCGATCGTTATGACCGGCTGCGCAACATCAACTTCGAGATCGAGCTTAACCAGCAACCTCTCGGATTCGTTGAGACGCAAGCCTTGGCGTTGCCGAGTTTGAAGAATCTTCCCCCTGGAGTGCTTCAGACTTCCATCGGTGATGCCGAGGCGATGAATGAACTGTTCTCGAGCTTCGGTCTGGCCATGCTGACCGGCGTGTTGTGCATCTATATCGTCCTGGTGCTGCTCTTTAAGGACTTCGTGCAGCCCGTGACGATTCTGGCGGCGCTCGTGCTCTCCATCCCGGGTGCCTTCCTCGCGCTGTTCATCACTCAAACGGCCCTGTCCATGCCATCGATGATCGGACTCATCATGTTGATGGGGGTGGCCACCAAGAACTCCATCTTACTCATCGACTACGTGATTCTCGCCAGAAGAGAACACGGTTTGAATCGGTGGGATGCGCTTCTCGATGCTTGCCACAAGCGCGCCCGCCCCATCATCATGACTACGGTCGCCATGGGAACGGGGATGCTGCCCATCGCGCTTGGCATCGGTACCGATCCGAGTTTTCGCGCACCCATGGCCATCGTGGTGATCGGTGGTTTGATCACATCGACCTTCTTGAGTCTTCTGGTGATCCCAGTGGTATTTACCTACGTGGATGACGCCATCGAGCGTGTTCGGCGGCTATTTTCATTTCGCCGTACCGAGAAACCGCTGTCACCTCGCTCGGCCGGCTGAGAAGAGGAGCGTGCGCCGGCCATGTCTTGCGTGAGCGCTCGTAGCGGGCGGCCACCCTTCACATGCTCTAACAAAGCGTGTGACGCCGGAGGGCTTGCTATAGGCTGCGGGGACCGTGATTATTTACAGGGACATTTGCCGTGAAGGTGTTCGCCGCCCTCGTCTTGGCCTTATGCATGGAGACTGCCTCCGCCGAGGAAAGTAAGAAACTGATCTGGGGGAACATTCCTTTTGTCAAGGGCGGAAATTACTACGAGTTCGACGCCGAGCTTTCCAAGACCCGCGCGAGGGCGCGCGGTGAGCTGGTAGGCGAACTGGCCTTCCTCCTAGTTCCGCTGGCTTCGTCCAGCGACGATGTGGCGCGTCTAGCACAAGTGGTCGCGGGGACGATCGTGCAATTCGATGGATTGGTGCGACAGCACGCCCAAGAAGTGCACGAGGGCATCCCCGCTTCGCTAGCGGAAGACTTTAAAGCCGGAGTGAATCGCTTCTACATGGAGCGCCGCTTGAACGACAGCGAACAACGCACCGGTCTGGCCTACCTATCGGGCGAGGATCTGCAAAAGATGTCGCGTAAGCAGATGACGGTGACGGACGCTCTGAAGCGGGTGCGGGAGCTACGCTTCCTCGCCTACGGCAGCTACACCGTTTTGGACCGTGGGGCGCTACGGGTGGTGCTGAATCTTGAAGATCTGATTACCTTGCGTGTCAAGAGCTTTAGCGCGCAGGGCTCCATTGAGGAAGTTGGCGGATTGTTGGCCATCAAGGTCGTGGATTTCCTGCAAGGCGTGGAGTATCCCAACTGGGAGAACCCCCAGCCCCAGCTCACTTGGATCGCCCCAGCCTTTCCGCAGGCCAAGGTGAGAGCACAGCTCGCGGCGCGCTATTGCGAAGGCCAGAAGGCACGCCTGCCCTACGCCGTGGAGTTGCTCCAGGCGGCCATGGCCGGGAACTACCGCAGCGGGGGCATCGGACCGCTTTTCGGCCATTCCACCTATATCGTGGCAGACCGCAATCGCTACGATGAACAGTACTACTACAGTACCCGTGAGAATGCCCAGACCCAGACCGGAGGACCGCTGCACACCAGCGCAGGTCATGGATCCGTTACGGGCTATTACTGGTGCGTGCGGGGTGAGCCGTCCAAGGACACTCTGTTCGATCAAGCGGTATACCGATTGATCAGGCAGAACCAACAACAGAAGCGCCACGAAGTGGTCTTTGCTCTGGACTATGTTCTGGCGAAGAGAAACGACTTAGCCTCGGAACCACTGGCTCGAGGGCCAGGCGGGAAGTCCTATGAGGAATCCTTCCTCTCGCTCGAAAGCGCGGTCCAGTTTCTTGCGGAAAACGGCGTCTTTCTGCAATTCCCCTAGAATCCAGGGTTCGTTTTTGGTGAGGGGGAAGTGCCATGCTGAACGAACTGGGTAGACGTGTCCTGGTTGCCCTATGTGTGTTGAGTCCCTGGCTGGTGGCATTTGGCCAAGAGCCGGGGACCTACACGATTCCGAGGTTTGTATTCGAGAACGGCCAAGTCCTGAACAGCATGACAGTGGCCTACGACACCTACGGCGAATTGAACTCGGCCAGGAATAATGCGGTCCTGGTGGTTCATGGCGCGAGCCAGGGACGCAACGGCTACAAAGTTTTTATCGGACCCGGCAAGGCCTTCGATACCAATAAGTACTTCGTCATCCCGGTGGCTCCCTAAGCGCTATCATCGTCCCAAAGCGAAATTGCTCCGCTGAAAGCGATTCGTGGGGCAGGGTCTTGGTGCCACCCAACGCGCCGAACAGCCGTTCGGCCTCCTTTGCCGGAATGTACTTCCCGCCGACAGGATAACGAAAAACAGTTTTGCAGTATGTTCGCTTCCGCACGGATCGGCTTCACGAACAGAGGCAGACTTT
>JBKKAO010000246.1:0-4873 GCA_046714645.1 Burkholderiales bacterium
TTACTCGCCTGCTACCGATCACATCCAAATGCCGCCGTTCCAAGCGTTCCATGAAAACGTGTCGTACTATTCGACGCTGGCCCATGAGCACACGCATTGGACCGCGAAATCAGATCGGTGCGACCGCCAGCTAGGCAAGCGATTCGGCGATAGCGCCTATGCTGCCGAAGAACTGATTGCCGAGCTTGGGGCCGCGTTCACCTGTGCCCACCTGGGCCTCAGCACTGAACCCCGCTCAGACCATGCCGCCTATATCGATTCATGGCTGAAGGTTCTCAAGGCTGATAAGCGGGCGATTTTCACCGCTGCCAGCAAAGCTTCGGCGCGCACCCGAAACGACCCACCAGTACTTTCCAAGAATGACCCAGGCAACCTGTAGCTGAGCCAACGGCCATACTTTCCGGGGAGATTGGCAGCATTGAGAAGCCGTCGGCAGTTTTCGGCTACAGTGTTGATTTCGCACTGAGCCGGAGGTTTGCGCCCTGGAGAGGAGTGATATTCCTCTCCGGGGCAGGAGCTTCTGGGAGTCGTTACCTCCCATGGGCCTTCCCGAGAATCCTACAGGTCATCCCGGAAATCAAGAGGCGGGTCGGCGGAAGGCATCGGCACGCCGGCCGCGAACGCGGCGCTGTCTGGTCAAAGGGTGCGAGCAGCGTTTTCATCCCCGACAGGCGTCCCAGCGCTACTGTAGCGAGAGCTGCCGGAAGACGGCGCGAGAATGGTCGCGGTGGAGAGCGCAGCAACGCTACCGGGCGATGACGGCGGGCAAGCAGAAACGCAACGGCCAAAGTCAGCGCTACCGGGAGCGGGTGCGCAGCCGGGACCGGCCAGAAAAAGAGGCGGCTGGCGAGGCCGCGAGGGTAATCACTGAGAAGTTTTTTCGATGGCTGCTGCGACCGGCCAGGTTGCTACCAGGGATACCGGCACCAGCGGCGAAGTCCGTTGCAACGCTTCTGTTCCCCGATGTGCCGGCGCGCGATGGAGCGCGTCCAGCAGCGGGAGCGGCGCTGGAAGCAGAGGCGTGAGTTAATCCCGGCATATTGATCGACTGCCGGCACTGGCCCTACATTCAGCTTTCGCATGCAACTGGAGTTTCATCAACTCGACCGCCGGTTGGAACATCTCCGCGCGGGGAATCCGGATCGGCAACAGCGGCTGGTGGCATCGCTTGCCACCAGCGGACAGCAATCCCCCATCGTGGTGGTGGAGAGCGCCGGACGCTTCCTGGTGATCGACGGCTGCAAACGCATCGCGGCACTCCAGAAGTTGGGACGTGACACGGTCGAGGCAACCGTCTGGGCGATGAGCGAAGCCGAAGCCCTGCTGCTGGACCGAACGTTACGTTTCAGCAACCAGGAGACGGCACTGGAGCAAGGCTGGCTGTTGCGTGAGATGGAACAGCGTCATGGCTACTTGCTCCAGGAGTTGGCGCGCCGCTTCGACCGCAGCGTGAGTTGGGTGTCGCGTCGTCTGGCTCTGGTCGATCTTCTACCAGAAGCGATCCAGCAGCAGGTCCGTGAAGGAACGATCACGGCGCAACTGGCAATGAAGTATCTGGTGCCAGTGGCACGCGTCAATGTCGAAGACTGCGAGCGTATGGCCGCCGCTTTTGCCGCGCATCATTGGAACACGCGAGAAGCCGGGCAACTGTACTCGGCTTGGCGCGGTGGCTCACGCGTGGTGCGCGCGCGCATTCTTGCCGCGCCGGAACTGTTTCTGAAAACACAGCGGCAACCGCCAGCACCGGTGTTGGCCCAAGCTGCCGCCACACAAGCAGCGGCGTTGGAGCGAGATCTGGAGATGGCTGTGGCCATCATCGAACGCGCCAGCCGTCGGCTCCCCGAAGCCCTGGCGGAGATGAACGGCAAGCAACTGGACCAGGTGCAACACAAAATCGGGCAAGCGAGCCGGCAGTTGGAGCGGATGGTACAGCGAATGGAAAAGGAGCAAGCAGAAACACATGCTGAGTCAGGAACAGCGAACGGCGATTCTGGAAATGCACCGGCAGGGAGTGAGCAAACGCGAGATCACTCGTGTGTTGAAGTTGTCGCGGCACAGCGTACGCAAAGTGCTGCGCTCGAACTCCACCTCTGTTCCACCCATCTTCCGGCAGGAGAAGGCAGAACCACACCGGCAGCAGATCCTCGATCTGTTGAGCCAGTGCAAGGGGAACCTGGTGCGGGTCCATGAGGAACTGGCGGCCAGTGGGGCACGGCTCTCGTATCCGGCGCTGACCGCCTTCTGCCGCCGTCAGGGGATCGGTCAGAAGCCCATCGTGCCCGCGGGTCGTTATCACTTCGATCCCGGTGTGGAGCTACAGCACGACACCTCGCCGCACACCGTCGAGATTGGAGGCGCAAAGTACAAGGCACAGACTGCCTCGGCCGTACTGTGCTACTCGCACCTGCTGTTTTTTCAGATCAGCCCAACGTTCCAGCGCTTCGACTGCAAGCTCTTTCTCACCGAAGCGCTGCGCTATTTCGGCGGTGCGGCACAGCGGGTGATGATCGACAACACGCACGTCGTGGTATTGCGCGGCACTGGCAGCGAGATGATTCCCGTGCCCGAGATGGAGGCCTTTGGAGAACGGTTCGGGTTCCGCTTCGTGGCGCACGAGAAAGGCGACGCTAATCGTTCAGCACGCGTGGAACGCCCATTTTCGTTCATCGAAAACAACTTCCTCGCCGGGCGTGCGTTCGCCACCTGGGACGATCTCAATCAACAGGCGAGGCAGTGGTGCGACCGCGTCAATGCAACCTATAAGAAACACATCCACGCCATACCGCGGGAACTGTTCGTCGTCGAGCGGCTGCATCTGAAACCGCTGCCTCAATGGATTCCCGAAGTGTACCGGTTGCATCCGCGCACCGTGGATATAGAAGGATACGTCGCGCTGCATTCCAATCGCTATTCTGTTCCGGTCTCCTGGATCGGACGGCGCGTGGAGGTGCGCGAAACCAAAAACAAGGTCGAGATCGAACTCGATGCGCGTCACATTGTAACGCACGGCCGAGCCGTTACCACGCAGCCCCATCGGATCACCCTGGCCGAACATAAGCCGCCACGAGGGGAAGGCGTCAAGCGCGGTGACCCGCACCCGGAAGAACAGGCGATTCTCGCCGCCACGCCGGAACTGGCGACGTATGTGACCGCGCTGAAGCAGAAAGGCCGCAAGGTGGTGGCGCTTGCCCTGCGGCAACTGCTGCGCCTGATCAAAGACTATCCGCGCCAGCCGTTGTTGGCTGCGGTGGAGGAAGCCGCCCGCTATGGGCTCTACGATCTCGACCGGCTGGAGCGGATGATCTTGCGTCGTGTCGCGCGTGACTACTTCTTGTTGGAAACGGAACCTCACACCGATGACTGAAGAGCTGGAACAACTGTTGAAGAATCTCAAGCTGCGGCACATGCTGGGCGTCTATGACGAGCAGTTGCGCGCCGCCGAGAAGGCGCAGGTCTCCTACACGGAGTTCATCGCCGGATTGCTGCGCGCGCAGTGGCACCACCGCCAGGACAGTGCGCTCGAATGGCGCATCCAGAGAGCGAACATGCCCGAGCGCTGGTCGCTGGAGACGTTTCCTTACGCGCGCCAGCCCGGTGTGAACCGCAAGCAGATCCGCGCCTTCGCCGAACTGGACTTCGTTGCCAAGCATGAGAATCTCGTGTTCGTGGGTCCGACAGGCGTGGGCAAGACCGGCTTGGCCTGCGGGCTGCTGCTGAAGGCGATCGAGAACGGGCAACGCTGCCAGTTCCTCCGCGCTCAGGATCTGTTCGATGAAATGTACGCCTCGATCGCCGACCGCTCCTCGCGCCAACTGCTCAACCGGTTGGCCCGCCTGGACGTCTTATTGATCGATGAGTTTGGCTATTTAAATCTTAAACCCGAACAATCGAACATCTTTTTCAAGCTGATGGAGGAGCGCTATCACCGGCACTCCACCATCATTACAACAAACCTCGTCTATGACGAGTGGCACAACTTCCTGGGCAACAAGCCGATGGTGGAGGCGCTGTTGAGTCGCGTGCGGCACTACTGCCACACGGTGGCGATTCAGGGCCCGTCGTTGCGCGATCCGCAAGGTTGAGACTCATGGAGCAAAACGAGTATGTCCGCCGGCTGCTGGAAGCCTACCGCACGACTCCAGGCACTTGCGGCGTGGTGCGCCGTGCCGACCGCTTGTTGGCGGCGCAGCTACATGAACGTGGCGTGCCGGTTGAGACCGTGGAAAACGCGTTGACTCTCGCCGCTACGCGTCGGCTGATGCGGCCCGCGGACGCGCCGCCACTCGGCACGGTCCGCTCGCTGGCGTACTTCGTGCCGGTCATTGATGAGGTGCTGGATCTGAAGGCCGGTCAAGACTATTACCGCTATCTGCGCAGCAAACTCCCGCGCCTCACACCCAATCAGCGTTGAAACGATCTCCGCCCCACCCAACGCGCCTCCGGCGCGGATGATATTGACCCATGCCATCCCTACTCTACACACGCCTCAGGCGTAGATGATGCTGCGTGTCCCCCCAACTTCTTATGCGTTCCTAGTCGTGTTCCCAGTGGGGGTCACTCTAACCAAGCGCTACAGGGTAACTTCTGCCAAGCGCCGAAGGCTTGCCACCTGCTCGAGATAGCCGCCGCCGGCCGCGCGCAACGGATCCCGGCGCTGGCCGTGCCTATGGCGCAGGCTTCGGAACTGGAATCCCGGATCCGCGCGGCACTGAACTCACGCCTTCCACGGCAGTCTCCCCGGGCTTCCACGAAGGCCGCATTTGCCGCCTTCAGTGTGATCGCCGTGCTCTCGCTCGTCGTCATAAAACGCACGCCCAGCCCAATGCGGGACAGTTGTTCGGCTCCGTCCTCGATATCAGCGGAGCTGCGGTGC
>JBKKAO010000247.1:0-6126 GCA_046714645.1 Burkholderiales bacterium
GAACACGCGACTGTTCAGGGAGCTGCAGGAGCAGCTCGAACAGCAGACCGCCACCAGCGAAATCCTGCGCGTGATCAGCCAGTTCCAACGCGATGTGCAGCCAGTATTCGATGCGATTGCGGCGAAAGCGCGGAAGCTGTGCGAGGCCACCTTCGGAGAAGTCTACACGTTCGACGGCGAGCTGATCCATTGGGCGGCTGCGCAGGGCCTTAACCCGGGCGTCGAGGCATTCCGGCAGTGGTATCCCATGCCGGCAAGCCGCGGCAGTGTGACCGGCTGCGCCATTCTCACCCGAACCGTCGTTTACATCCCGGATATTCGCGAGGATGCGGAATATCGCCAGCAGACCCTGGCTCAGACGGCCGGATATCGCAGCGCGCTGTCGGTGCCTATGCTCCGCGATGGCAGCCCGATCGGAGCGATCACTGTAACCGGCGCTGAGCCTGCGATGTTCTCCGAAAGACAGATCGCCATGCTCCGGACCTTCGCCGACCAAGCGGTAATCGCGATCGAAAATACGCGGCTGTTCAAGGAGCTGGAGGCGCGCACCGCCGAACTCGGCCGATCTGTGGAGGAACTCAGAGCGCTCGGCGAAGTGGGGCGTGCCGTTGGCTCCACGCTCGATCTCGACACCGTGCTGGCGACCATCGTCACGCGGGCGATGCAGCTTTCGGGAACTCAGTCGGGCTTTATCTACGACTATGACGAAACCACCCAGGAGCTACGCGCCCGAGCGACCAGCGGAGTGAATGAGGAGATATCACAGATCCTACGGAACAATCCTCTTCGGAAGAGCGAAGGCGTTACGGGACAAGCAGTCGTCATGCGGCGGCCTGTACAAGTTTGGGATATCGCTCTCGATGGTGCGTACGAAAGTAGTATCCGTGACCTGATGATGAAGAGTGGGTCCAGAGCCGTGCTGGCGGTACCACTCATCCGCGAGAACGAAGTCATGGGTGCGCTTACCGTCTCTCGCAAACAGCCCGGCGAGTTCTCCAAGGGGATCGTCGATCTGATGACGACTTTTGCCAGCCAGTCGGCGTTGGCCATGCAAAACGCGCGGCTGTTCCATCAACTGGGGGAGGCGAGCCAGCACAAGTCCACCTTTCTGGCCAACATGTCGCACGAGTTGCGCACCCCGCTCAACGCCATCATCGGCTACAGCGAGATGCTGCAAGAGGACGCCGCTGATCAAGGCGCCGATGAACTGGTGCCGGATCTGAAAAAGGTGAACGCCGCCGGCAAGCACCTCTTGGAACTCATCAACTCAATTTTGGATTTATCCAAAATCGAGGCCGGCAAGATGGATCTCCATCTGGAGGACTTCAGCATCGCAACCATGGTCAAGGATATCGGCGAAGTCATCCAGCCGCTAGCCGAGAAGAATGGTAACCGCCTCGAAGTGGTGTGCGACGAGGCGGCCGGGACGATGCACGCCGACTTGACCAAGGTACGCCAAATTCTGTTCAACCTGTTGAGCAACTCTTGCAAGTTCACCGAGAAGGGAAGCGTTTCGCTGAGCGTTGCTCTGGAGCACTCGCAGGACCTGGGTGCTTCGGGAAAGGACTCAGAGGATCAGTACACACCAAGGTCACTTCCTCCCTCATCCCCAGCCCTTCTCCCGGAGGGAGAAGGGAGCGCGAGGTCTCCCTCATCCCCAGCCCTTGTGGCTCCGGCGTTACCTGAAGGTGAGCCTTCACCGAAACAAGCCGCTTCTCGGCGTGTTGTCGCGGAGGGAGAAGGGAGCGCGACGCCTCCCTCTCCCCTCGGGAGAGGGACCGAGGGTGAGGGTGGGTCCATGGCTAGGGTCAAGGATCAGCCAACACACGCCTGGATCAACTTCGAGGTGAGCGATACCGGCATTGGTTTGAATGCTGAACAAATCGGGCGCTTGTTCCAGGAATTCTCTCAAGCGGACTCGGACACGACGCGTAAGTACGGGGGCACGGGACTCGGATTGGCCTTGAGCCGCCGGCTGGCGCGCTTGATGGGTGGGGATATCACGGTGACAAGCGAGACGGGGAAGGGTAGCCGGTTCACCGTGCGGCTGCCGGCGCATGTCGGGCGGATCGCCGAGATAGCCAGCGAAGGCAGCGCGGGGACGGTGCTGGTTATCGATGACGAGGCGGTGGTGCGCGATCTGATGCAACGATTCCTGAGCAAGGTAGGCTTTCATGTGGTGACCGCCGCGAGTGGTGAAGAGGGCTTGCGGCTCGCGCGCGAGCGCCGGCCCGATGCCATCACGTTGGATGTCATGATGCCCGGCATGGATGGCTGGTCAGTGCTCTCCACATTGATGGCCGATGCAGACCTATCCGGCATTCCGGTGATCATGCTGACCATCGTGGACGACAAGCGCATGGGATATGCGCTCGGCGCTTCCGAGTATCTCACCAAGCCTATCGACCGCGAACGGCTGTTGGCGGTGCTTACGAAATACCGGCGTGATCTGCCAGTGCTGGTGGTGGACGACGACCCAGCGATTCGCCAAATCCTACGACGCATCCTGGAGGAGGAGGGCTACGCGGTGGTCGAGGCGGAGAACGGACAAGTTGCACTTGATCGCATGCGCGAGCAAGTCCCCGGCGCGATCTTGCTTGACCTGATGATGCCGGAGATGGACGGGTTCGAGGTGATCGCCGCCTTGCGTGACCATGAAACCTGGCGGCACATCCCAGTAGTGATCGTCACCGCCAAGAACCTGACGCCTGAGGAACACGAACGGCTCAACGGGTCGGTAGTGCGCATTCTCACCAAGGGCGCACGCCCGCAAGACGACCTGTTGGCCGAAGTACGCGCGCTGGTGGCCGCCTCGATCGGGCGAAGAAAAGGAGACAGGTGATGGATATCACGCCCATAGGGTGCGCTCGCGCACCACGGTGCGTGGAACGCACCCTATATTCTCGTGCGGATCGAAAGGTTGCCAATCATGGGTAAGCCGATCAAATCCAAGCGCCAAAGCTCAGCAAAGCGAGAAATCCTCTACCCAGCCTCCATCGAACGCTTGGCGACCTGGCAAGACGATCTTTCGCTCGGGCACGAAATTCCAGGCGTGCTGGAACTCGCGCGCAAAATCACCGGATTCGACCGGCTTGTCTTGTGGGCCAAGGCTCCTGACGCGGATCGCCTGATCTACGTTTCAAGCTCGGGCCTGACGGAGGCCGACCAACAATCACTAGGCACGTCACTTGAAATCCCAATCTCCGAGGTCGGGGCGCTCGCCCACGCCTATCACGACAAGACCGCCCTAGTCATCGGCAATACCCAACCCCTGGATGCCATATGCCGAATTCAAACCCCCTATTCGGAAATTGCCGCGTTGCGTACGAACAATTTCGCCGTCGTGCCACTGTACGCGCGACGCCATGTCTTGGGCCTCCTGGTGGCGGACAACAAGTACACCCGCAAGCCGCTATCGCCTGAGGGCCTGCGCAGCCTGCCAATTCTTGCGCGACCATTCGCTAAGTCAGTCGACCACGCGGTAATTGAACGTGAGCTTCAAGAACACACGGCCCATCTCACGGCGACACTGGAGCAACAAACCGCCACGAGCGAAGTGCTGCGTGCAATCAGCAGTTCTCCAACAGAACTCCAGCCCGTGCTGGATATCCTCGCAGAAAACGCGGCCAAGCTCTGTGGCGCTGCCGATGCCTACATCCTTCGACGCGATGGGGAGATGTTGCAACTTGCGGCACAGTGGGGACAACTGCCCAAAGTTGAAGGGATGTACCCAATCCCCATTCGCCACGAGTACGTGGCGGGACGCGCGGCAATCACTGGCGATGTAGTCCACATACATGATCTGCTTGCCGGGTCAGATGAGGAATGGGCGGGTGCCAAAGCCTTCGCCGCCACGGTTGGAACCCGGACGCAACTGGTTGTCCCCATGATCCGAGAAGGCAGCGTGATCGGCACTATTGGCATCCGGCGGCTGGAAGTGAAGCCGTTCACCGATCAACAAATCGACCTGCTAAAAACCTTCGCCGACCAGGCAGTGATTGCGATCGAGAACACGCGGCTGTTCAAAGAGCTGGAGTCGCGCAACCGCGACCTGACCGAGTCGCTGGAGCAGCAGACCGCCACCAGCGAAATCCTGCGCGTGATCAGCAGCTCCCCGACGGATTTACAACCCGTCCTCGATGCATTGGTAGAAGGCGCTGCCCGTCTTTGTGCCGCTGAAGATGCCTTGATGTTCCGTAATGACGGCAGTGCCTTGCGCCCTGTGGCGCAGTGGGGTCCCATACTGAACCCGGATACCAATTCCAGGTTAACGTTGGATCGAGACACCGCCAATGGTCAAGCAGCGGTCGATCAAGTGGTTGTGCATTTCCCCGATGTGCTGGCAGCGCCCGATGTCCCCGGCGAGGCCAAGTTATGGGCCGTGCGGCTGGGATATCGGGCTATATTGATTGCTCCCATGATGCGGGAGGGCAAGACATTGGGTACGCTGGGTATTCGGCGCAGCACGCCCGGTGCATTTTCTGAGCGGCAAATCGCGCTGCTCAAAACCTTCGCGGATCAAGCTGTCATCGCGATCGAGAATACGCGGCTGTTCAACGAACTCAAGGAACACCTCGAACAGCAAACAGCAACGAGCGAAATCTTGCGGGTGATCAGCAGTTCTCCAACTGACATCCAACCGGTTTTGGATGCCGTGGCGCAAAGCGCGTCGCGGCTGTTGGACGCAAGGGACGCGCTGATCTACCGAATCGACGGCGAGCGGCTCAAGATAGTGGCGCAGCATGGAGACATGTCGATACCATTCACTGACGGGCGGCCGGGTCTTCCATTGAGCCGAGAATCTGCTGCAGGGCGCGCAGTAATTGATCGGTGCCTGGTTCACGTTCCGGATCTTCTGGCCGGTTCGAATGAGGAATTTCCAATTTCGAAAGATATCGCACAGCGCCTGGGCTTTCGCACGCTTCTCGTCGCACCGCTTCTGCGTGAAGGAATTGCCATCGGGTGCATCGTCATCCGGCGATTGGAACCTCTTCCTTTCACCGATAAACAGATCGCGCTTCTTAGAACTTTTGCCGATCAAGCCGTTATCGCGATTGAGAACACTAGGCTGTTCAACGAACTGCAAGAGCACTTGGAACAGCAGACCGCCACCAGCGAGATCCTGCGCGTGATCAGCCGTTCGCCCAACGATCTCGGTCCGGTGTTCGAGTCGATCCTAGAGAATGCGACGCGCCTGTGCGAGGCGCACCTCGGGATGTTGTTCATGTACGACGGCGAGGCCTACAGCGCAGTCGCGATGCGGGGCGCGAACCCCGCCATCGCCGAGCACTTCCGTCGGTTAGTTCGACCGGGGCCGTCGACCGGCCTCGGTCGGCTGCTGGTCGAAAAGCGGCCCGTGCACATCCCCGACCTCACGGATGACGACGCCTACCGGCAGCGCGATCCGCTTCGACTGGCGACGGTCGAGCTCTTGGGGGCGCGCACGTTCCTGGCCGTCCCCTTGCTCAAGGAAGACGCGGTGGCGGGCGCGGTGGTTATCTATCGCCGCGAAGTGCGCCCGTTCCCCGAGGCGCAGATCGGGCTCGTGCAGACCTTCGCCGACCAAGCGGTGATCGCCATCGAGAACACGCGATTGTTCAATGAGCTGCAGGCAAAAACCGCTGACCTAAGCCGCTCGGTGGAGGAGATGAAGGCGCTGGGCGAGGTGGGCAACGCAGTGAGCTCGACGCTCGATCTGGACACAGTGTTGACAACCATCCTCACCCACGCCAACAAGCTCGCGGGAACACAGGCAGGACAGATCTACGACTACGACGAAGAGACCGAAGAACTCCGGCCCCGGTCGACCAGTGGCTATGCGGAGGAGATCGCCGAAGCCTTGCGGCGCAATCCCCTCAGGAGAGGAGAAGGCGTCACCGGCCAAGCAGTCCTGAAGCGCCAGCCGATTCAAGTCCCGGACATTACGATCGAGTCCGCCTACCAAAGCCGGATACGCGATCTCATGATCCAGAGCGGATTCCGGGCGGTGCTCGCGGTGCCGCTGATCCGTGAGGACCAGGTGATGGGCGCTCTGACGATCGCGCGCAGCCAGCCCGGCGAATTCGCGCCTCGGGTGGTTGAACTGATGACCACCTTCGCCAGCCAGTCCGCCTTGGCGATGCAAAA
>JBKKAO010000248.1:0-3639 GCA_046714645.1 Burkholderiales bacterium
CGCTCGGCGGCGAAGGACGGGTCCGCCGCAGACAAATCCGCATCCAATCCCTGCAGCAGGTTCTCGCCTTCCAACAAATAGGCATGCCGGCTATCGGCCACCAGCAGTGCCTCTACTCGTTTGGCCAAAAATGTCTTGCCCGTCTGGGCCGATCCCGTGAACAATACAATGGCCGCTCGATGCCCATACTGTACCGCTCGATCCTCCGCCCGAACGTCCCCCGTCAGCCAGGCATATTCCCGCTGCCGTGCCTCCTCACGCAGGCCTTCCTGCTCGTCGTGCACCAGCTCGGTGATGATCCCGCCGCCGGCAATGTCGTATTCGTCGACCAGCACGAACCGCCCTGTCGATTCGAAGGATGACGACAGATCGAAGGCCAGCGGCGACTTCACGCGTAACGTCAACTCGGCCACCTGATTCCTGGTCACCGACTGACTCTCTTGAAGCTGTGCCAGATCGGCGGTATCGATAATGCGGTGGATAGCGGTTACCTCGCAGGCCACTTCTCGCGTGGCGAGCCGCAATGAATATTTGCGTCCCTTTTCCAGCGGCCGCCTTCCCATCCAAAACAGATTCACTCGAATAGCCGTCGAGACCAATGGAACCGAATCTCGGTGTGAGGCGATTTCTCCTCGCTCCACGAAGATCTGTTCGTCAAGCGTAATCCCGATCGACTGGCCGGCTTGCGCTTCACTGGGCGGCGGGTCGACATTAAACCCTTCAATCGATTGCACTATCCCTGTTTTGTTGGAAGGCGAGAAGACCAGCTGGTCTCCAACCTTCAAGCGACCGGCTGTGATGCGCCCGGCCAGGATTCGGCGCGCATCGAACTTATAGACGTCCTGGAGCGGCAACCGAAGCGGTTGCTCCGTGCGGACCTGTTCCTTCTTGAAGAGGGACAGCGTCTCCAGCACTGTGGGGCCTTGATACCAACTCATGTTGTTGCTGCGCAGCGCGATATTATCGCCCTGCTTGGCGCTGACCGGAATCATCTGTTGAGGAACCGCTCTGAATTGGCCCAGGAACTCGCGGTATTCTTTTTCAATTCCGTCGAACACATCCTGCCGATACCCCACTAGATCCATCTTATTGACGACCACTGCGAACTGCGTCACGCCCAGCAGCGACAACAAATACCCGTGCTTCTTCGACTGCTCCCGCACGCCTTCCAACGCATCGATCAATAGCAAGGCGGCTTCGGCACGTGCGGCGCCCGAAATCATATTTTTCAAAAACTCTTTGTGTCCGGGAGCATCAATGATGATGTACTGCCGCCCGTTCCAGATAAAGAACGTCCGGGCCGTATCGATGGTAATGCCCTGCTCCTGTTCTTCCAAAAACGCGTCGAACAGAAAAGCGTACTCAAACTCCTTGCCCTGCTGGCGGCAAATCGCCTGGACCTTCTCCAACTTGCCTTCCGGTAGTGAACCCGTATCGGCATAGAGTCGCCCTACCAAGGTCGATTTCCCATGATCGACATGGCCCACGATGACGATGTTGAGACTTTCCTGTGGCTTACCCTGTTCGTCCTGTGTCATATGTTTCGCTCGCTTCGTAGCCCCCTGATTTTCCGTGCGTCGCGGTTCGTAAACCCATCCGCCCCAGCGGCCCACGCCATCCGACTCACATGTAACCTTTCTTACGAAGCATCTCCATGCCGCGCCCGGCGTCCTGCGCGCGCCCGGCGCGCTCGGCCACGTGACTTCCCCGGAGTTCCACGATAATTTCGTCGACCGTCTTCGCCGTGGATTTGATCGGCATCGTGCAGGGGGCGCAGCCCAAGCTGCGGTACCGCGTCCCATCTCCTCTATCGAGATAGAGATCCATGAAGGGAATGTTTTCGTGTTTGATGTACTCCCAGATGTTGATCTCGGTCCAATCGAGGAGCGGGTGAATCCGGATATGCGTGCCGGGCGGAAAGGTGGTTTTGAACTGGTCCCACAATTCCGGCGGTTGGTCGCGAAAATCCCAGTCCCCATGTTTGTCCCGAGGCGAAAAGTACCGCTCCTTCGCACGAGTGCTGTCTTCGTCTGCGCGGACGCAGAGTATAATGCCCGTGTAGCCCTTTTCTTCAACCAAATCCTTCATCGCATTTGTCTTCAACGCCGTACAGCAGACATCTCGGCCCAAGGTATGGTTCATGCCCGCCGCCAGCGCTGCCTTGTTTTGCCCCACGACTAAATTCAATCGCCACTCCCGGGCTATTCGATCGCGATATTCGATCATCGCGGGAATTTTGTAACTCGTATCCACGTGCAGCAATGGGAAAGGCACACTTCCGAAAAACGCCTTGCGCGCCAACCACAGCAGCACGGTGGAATCCTTCCCCATGGACCACAGCATGGCCAGGTGATTGAAATGTTTATAGGCTTCGCGAAGGATGTAGACACTTTGATCTTCGAGCTGACGCAGATGTTTCATGGTTCACACTCTTTGGTTTACGCGGAAATGCCGACCCTTGCCGCTGCCCCGGCATCGGCTCCGGCAACGGCTGCCAATTCGCCCAGCTTGGCCTTGGCTTGCCCGGATTCGAGCGCGCGACGGGCTATCTCAAGATTTCCAGCGATGGAGGCTCCCTTACCGGCGGCGTACAGCAACATGGCGGCATTGAGAAGCACCCAATCCCGCTGCCCTCCCTGAATCTCATTGGCCACCAGCCGCTTGATCAGATCAGCTTCCCGCTCCCGCTGTTCGACGGGAAACCCGGCCATTTCGCGGAAGGTGGCCATCGTCAGACTCGCGTCTTTTGGCTGAAATGTGAACGGAGTGATCCGTTCATCCTTGAGTTCCAGGAGCCGCGTGACGTTGCCGATCGAAAGTTCTGGATCGCCTTCCACACCTCGGATCACCAACGCCCGCGGACAGCTCAACATGCGCAACGCCTCAACGGTCTTTTCAAAATACGGCGGGTGCGACAGGCCGATCACCTGCGAGGTTGCGCGCGCGGGATTGAGCATTCTCGCTATGGGATGGAAGACATTCCGCACGCCCAATTCTTGCCGCATTTCCAAAAACCGGCTCACAGGTGGGTGGTACAGCGCCAAGTCCAAATAGGCGAGACCTTTCTTCTCCAATTCGGCCCCGACCAACTTAGCGGTCAAATCGACCGGAATCCCCAAGAGTCTCAGCACCGACGAGATACCGCGCCGATCTGTCGGCCCGTCCACCCCGTGTAGCAAAAAGACCGCGCCCGCAGCGGCCGCAACAATCGCCGCGGGAATGATCGCATGAAACGTTTCTCGCTTACCGGCATAGACAGGAACATCAACTACCCCCAACCCGGCGCGAACCGGCACCGGTGGAACGTATTGCCGCACAGTGGCGGTGAAGGCGGCTAATTCCGTGACGGATTCCGATTTGAAGCGCATGGCGATGAGAAAGGCCCCGATTTGGGCGGGCGTGGCAGTGCCTTCAATCATCAGACGCATGGCCTGCTTGGCTTCTTCCCACGTGAGATCTTTCGATGTTTTCTGGCCCTTGGCGACCTTGGCGAGCAGATGTTGCATATGACGGTAGTAACCTTGTCTGATTTCAGGGTGACGATGATGTTATTTGTGCAGGCCGCACTCGGTCTTCCCGAAGTTCTTCCAACGACCCGAGCGAGGATCGTCTCCCGGAAGGACGGGCGCAGTGCAATGC
>JBKKAO010000249.1:0-4825 GCA_046714645.1 Burkholderiales bacterium
CTGGTTTCAATGGAGACCTGTCAGCGGCTCTGGCTTCGATCAAGGCCAAGATGTTATTCATCGTCAGTCCCCAGGATCAATTCTTTCCTCCCAATTACATTGAGACCGAAGTGAAGGCAATCCGAAACGCCCGCGTGGCGTGGATTAACTCTGTTGCCGGTCACTTGATCTGCTGTAACGGCGATCCGCAGGCTACGCATGAACTGGGGGAAGCGATCAGGACTTTCCTGCGCGAGTTGGAGACACCAGGCAGAAAGTAATCGCGGCCCGGCGGGTGACGCTTCGCTAACCCGCCCTACAAGGAGAAAGCACGATGATCCGCTTACCCAATCACGGTCTTAACCGAAGACGGTTTCTCACGAGCGCCGCCACGTTGGGCGCTGCGGGTTTGTTCGGCTGGGAGGATGACTGCGCCGCCGCTGCGCCCGCGATCGAAACGAAGAGGATCCGTTTCGTGCATGCGCCGTCGATCTGCATCGCGCCGCTATACTTGGCGGAGGAGTTTCTCCGGATGGACGGTTTCACCGATATCCAATACCTGCCCCTGGGTACGCGCAACGGCCCGTACGCCTTGGCCGATGGCCGCGGGGACATGGCCATGTGGGACACGCCGGGTTTGATCCCCCATCTCGACGCCGGCCGGCCAATCTCCCTTCTCGCGGGCATCCACGCCGGCTGCTACGAACTCTTCGGTAACGAGCGCGTGCGCGCCATCCGCGACCTCAAAGGCAAGACGATCGCCGTTCAATACTACGAAGGCGGCGACTACATCCTTCTCGCCAGTATGCTGGCCTATGTGGGCATCCGCCCGCAACAAGATGTACGCTGGATAGCAGGCGAAAGTACGCGTGACGCCATGGACCTCTTTGTGCAAGGAAAGGCTGACGCTTTCCTGGGCTTTGCCCAGCAACCGGAGGAGTTGCGCGCCAGAAAATTCGGCCACGTCATCATCGACACCTCGCAGGACCGCCCCTGGTCGCAGTATTTCTGCTGCATGGTGGCCGCCAACCGGGCGTTCGCCCAGCGCCACCCAATCGCGACCAAACGGGTGCTCAGGGCAATTCTCATGGCCGCCGACATCTGCTCGGCAGACCCGGTGCGTGCCGCTCGCTATCTATCGGACAAGCTCTACGAGCCGCGCTTTCAGTTCGGACTCAATGTGATGAAGAAGCTGCCCTACAACCGCTGGCGGGAAGCCAACCCCGAGGACACTTTGCGCTTCCACGCCTTGCGATTGCATGAAGTGGGCATGCTCAAGTCCAGCCCCAGGAAACTCATCGCGGATAGCACCGACTGGCGCTTTCTCGAGGAGATCAAGAAGGAACTGAAGGCCTAGGGTCGCATTCGAGAACCCGCGCGCGGGGTTAGCGAGTCAGTTCTCATCTCCCCTTGAAGGGGAGGGAATGTACCGCCAATCCAAAAGTTCTACACTGTCACCCAAGATGATCGCGGTGATCGGGGGATGAGTGGGACAATGGATCGTAGCCTGGAGTCGCTGGCTACCCGGGTGGGTGGCACGGGTGCGCGCCTCCATTCACGTCAAATTGCTGGTGGCGTTTTTGATCGTCGTTGCCTTGATGCTCGCGGCCGGCGGGATCGGACTGCGCGCGCTCACCGAGATGAATCAGCGCGCGCAAGACATGGCGCAAATCCAACGCAAGATCGCCGCCTACCGGCAACTCAATCACGACACGGTTAGCCAACTCTATAGCGTGGCCTCCGCGTTGATCGAACCGGAGGAGCACACGCTGAACGCCACGCTGCGGCAGCTCAATCAATTCGGCTACGATCTGGACCGCCTTCAGTTCGTGTCGAAGGACGAAGCGGCATTATTCGCTAAGGTGCGGGCCGACTATGAAGAATTCATTCGAGTCGTTACCCAGGTTGTCGAGTTCATCCGGCAAGACATGGCCAGGCAAGGACGGGAACTCCAGATCTCCCGCGCCAATCCTCTCGCCGCTCGGCTCGAGCGGGCCACCAATGAGCTGGTGAACAAGGCCGAGGAGCAGATGGTGGACAGCGCGGTGGCGAATCAAGCGGCCTATGCTCGCTCGCGCCAGTGGGTCATTCTATTTATCGTGGTGAGCATCTGCCTCGCGCTCTTTCTCGGTTACGGCATCTCGTGGTCTCTCACCACGCCCGTCAAGGCAATGGAACAACGCATGCGCGAAATAGCCGCGGGGGATTTCTCTAAACACATGGAAGTTCCCAACCGCGACGAACTGGGCGCACTGGCATCGGACCTGAACCGCATGAGCGAGCGCCTTGGCCAGCTCTACGGCGCGCTGGAGACGGCCAGCCGTCACAAATCCGAGTTTCTCGCCAGCATGTCGCACGAACTGCGAACACCGCTGAACGCCATCATCGGTTGCTCTGAGGTGTTGCAAGCAAAGATTCCGGGCGATTTGAATCCCAAGCAATTGGCCTATTTGCACGATATCCACACCTCGGGCCGGCATTTGCTATCGTTGATCAATGATATTCTGGATCTTTCCAAGATCGAAGCCGGCAAGACGGAACTCGACCTGTCACGCTTCGATCTAGCAGGCACCATCGAGAACGCGCTCGCGTTGGTACGTGAACAGGCCGCCCAGCACGCACTGGGCATCGAGCTAAGCATCGACCCTGCGTTGGGCGCCTTCGTGGCGGATGAGCGCAAGGTCCGGCAGATCTTGCTCAATCTGCTTGCCAATGCCGTGAAGTTCACCCCCGACGGCGGACGCATCGATGTACGGGTGGCACTGCACGATGGGGTTGCCAAGTTCTGCGTGCAAGACACCGGCATCGGTATCTCGCCGCATGACCATGAAGCCATCTTCGAGCAGTTCCGCCAAGCCGGCAATGATCCCATGCGCAAGCGCGCCGGTACGGGATTGGGGCTGACCCTGGCGCGCAAGTTCATCGAATTGCATGGAGGCAAGATCTGGGTCGAAAGCGAACTCGGTCGCGGCGCCCTGTTCACCTTTACCCTACCCGTGCGCTCCGGCTAAGCGGAACTCATGAACGATCCCGCCATCATTCTGATCGTCGACGACATCGCGGCCAATCGCAATTTCTTGACCGATATCCTGTCCGCGAGCGGGTACGTGGTGGTTACCGCCAGCGGTGGCCACGAAGCGCTACGTAAAATCGGCAGCGCTCCTCTCGATCTAGTGTTGCTCGACGTCCTGATGCCCGATATGAGCGGTTATGAAGTCTGCAAGCTAGTGCGCTCAAACCCCGCGCGTGGTCTGCTGCCTATCATCATGGTGACCGCGCTGGACGCCACGCCGGAAAGAGTCAAAGGATTGGAAGCCGGCGCGGACGACTTTATTACCAAGCCCATCAATCAAGCCGAGCTCCTGGCACGAGTGCGCTCACTGCTACGCATCAAGAGTCTCTACGACACGGTACAGACGCAAGCGGCCGAACTCGCCACGCTCAACGAGGGCTTGGAGGAGCGTGTTACGAATCAAGTGAGGCAATTGCAGCGCCTGGAACAACTCAAGCGTTTCTTTCCGCCTCAGCTTGCGCGACTCATCGCCGAGGGCGACGTGGACGATCCTCTGCGCACGCGCCGGCGCGAAGTGACGGTCGTGGTCCTCGATCTGCGCGGCTTCACCGCGTTCGCCGAAATCTCGGAACCGGAAGAAGTGATGCGGCTACTGCGGACTTATCGCGAGGAAATGGGCAAGCTCATCCTGGAGTACGAGGGCACTCTCGAACAAATGAGCGCGGATGCGATGATGGTCGTGTTCAACGACCCTGTTCTGACAGAGGATCCCGCCGGACGCGCTGTTCGCATGGCCTTACGCATGCAAGAGCGCGCGGAGGAACTCATGGCGCCTTGGCGCAGACAAGGGCACCGGATCGCACTGGGTACCGGCATAGCGCACGGCTACGCCACCATCGGTAACGTCGGCTACGACGCGCATGTTGCCTACGGTGTCGTGGGCCGCGTCACCAATCTCGCCACGCGACTGAGCAAGGAAGCCGCTTCTGGCGAAGTACTGATAAGCGGGGCGGTCTATGCGATGGCCGAGGATGTCGTGCACGCCGAGGCGGCCTCGCGGGTTGATTTGAGCGGCTTCGCGCGACCGGCTTCCGCCTATCGGTTACTGAGTCTCAAGACAAGCGTGGCGCAGCCCCGGGTCTGGCCGGTCAGGATCTTTACGTTCGGACAATTCGCACTGAAGATCCGAGATGAAGCAGTCACTTTCAGTCGCAAGACCCAGCGCAAACCGCTGGACCTTTTGCGGGCACTCATCGCTCATGGCGGGGTGCGCGTGGAAGCCGCGATGCTCATTTCCGAGCTATGGCCCGACTCCGACGGCGACGCCGCGAAGATCACCTTTGACAGCACACTGTACCGCCTGCGCAAACTCATCGGCGTCGACGACTGCCTTGTCCTCTATGAGGGGAAACTTTCACTGAACGCGAACCAGTGCTGGATCGACACTTGGGCGCTCGATGAAGTGGTCGGCCAAGCCGAGCGCCTCGCCCACGAAGACAAATCTGACAGTGTGGTCGATGCCAACACCCTGACGAAGGACTTGTTGCGGCTCTACGCCGGCCACTTCCTCGAGGAAGAATCGAAAGAGTCGTGGGCGATGGCCGCCAGGGACAGACTGAAAGCCAAGTTCGTTCGCGCCGTCGCGGTTCTGGGCGTGCGGCTCGAATCCCGCGCGCAATGGGAGCAAGCCATCTCCCTCTACGCCCGTGCCTTGGAACTCGACAATCTTGCGGAAAGTCTCTACCGGCGGCTGATGACCGCCTACCGCGAGCAATGTGAACCCGCCGAAGCGCTCAATGTGTACCGGCGTTGCCGAGACATTCTGTCGGTGGT
>JBKKAO010000250.1:0-3425 GCA_046714645.1 Burkholderiales bacterium
CCTGCGGCACTAGCCCTTTACTTTCGAGATCAATATAGAATCCGATCTGAATGGAACCGAAGGAGAAATCGATGCGTCGTTTCAAAAATTACCGTCCTGCCGGAGTGATCCCGGCGACGCTGCTCGCGCTCAACGAGAATATGAGCATCAACGAGCGCCAGACCCGCAATCATTTGCGTGATTGCGCATTGATCGATGGTGTCACCGCTGTGACGGTCAACGGCCATGCCTCCGAAGTGCATGCCTGCTCCTTTGAAGAACAGCAACAAATTCTCGCGGCCTCCCTGGCGGAGGTGGGTGACCAGGTGCCGTTGATTAACGGCGTCTATGCCGATGGCAGCTTCGAGGCGGCGCGCCTTGCGGCCATGGCGGCGAAGGAGGGGGCTTCCGCCTTGCTCGTGTTCCCGCCGAACAGCATGGCGATGGGCGGACAGCTCCGGCCGGAAATGGCGATCGCGCACTACCAGCGCATCGCCGATGCTACCGACTTGCCCATTATCGCCTTCCAATATCCCATGGCGAGCGGGCTCGGATACCCCTTCGGGACGCTGCTCCAACTCTTCGACAAGTTTCCCACCATCCAGGCCATCAAGGACTGGTCGAACGACGCCATGTTGCACGAGCGGCACGTGCGCACCTTCCAAAGCCTACCGCGCCCGGTCAATGTGCTGACGACGCATTCTTCCTGGCTGATGGCTTCGCTGACCCTGGGTTGCAACGGCTTGCTTTCGGGCGCCGGCAGTGTCATAGCCGACTTGCAGGTGGCGCTCTTGCGTGCCGTGCAGGCGGGCGATCTCAAGGCGGCGCAGGCGGTTAACGACCGCATCGTGCCGCTCTCGCAGGTTTTCTACGCGCCGCCCTTCCTCGACATGCACAACCGCATGAAGGAGGCGCTGGTCCTGCTCGGCCGGCTCGATAAGGCCGTGGTGCGCCCGCCGCTGGTCAAGATCAGCAACGCCGAAATCGCGAGTATCAAGCAGGCCCTCGAGCAGGCCGGTATCGCTCGCGAGGGTGCCCTGAAACTTGCCGCCTGAAAGCGATACGCTCAGACTTCGCCTAGATACATAATAGATCTCGTCGCGGCTGACCGAAAAACCGCTTCCAACGCGGCGGGGTGGCCAGTACGACGGCCTCGACGAGAGGGTCCGCCAACGCGTCTTCGAATCGCGTGGAAAATTCAGCGCCCGCCGGTTCGGTGATTTCCAGGGCGGCCGATTCTCGAAGATCGATCAGGCGCGTGACCCGAAAGCGCCCGCTACCCGTTAGCTCGCGCGCGAGGATCTTTCCCCACCAACCCAGACCGACCAGCGCCGCGGGAATCATGTCAACAGACCCGAGTCCGTGGCGAGCGTGAGTTCTTGGCGAACGCCGCGGCATTCCAATTCGACTTCGGATCCCACGATGGGAGGGCGGGCCAGGTGCACGCGCACGCCATGCCGCACGGCGGGCTGCAAGCCCGGGGCAATCACCGATTCCCAGAGGCCAGGAATGTCTTGCACCACGCATAGATCGGTGTGGGTGACGGCGCTCCAATCGAGTTCCATTTCGGCCAGGCGTCCGGTGATCACCTCAACGCAATGCTCAAGCCGCTTCTTCATTCCCGCCGCGGAGACATCGCCTTCGGCCACGGGTTTTCCTCTGGCATCGATGTCCGCGGCGCCGGATAGACAGAAGGTCGTACCTTTGTGCTTGGAAGGAATGCAATAGGAGAAGGCATGAACGGAAGGCTCCTTCGGCACATCCCACACGGGGGCGACGTTGGTGCGGCATACCGCGCTGTAGCGGCCTAGCAGCAACTGCCACTTTTGTAGCTGTTCCACGTAAGGCGCGTTGAAGGCTTTGAAGCCATCGAAGGTGAGCTGCGCAGGAATGCGAAGCTCCATGCCACAAAGGGCTTGCACCGGGCGGCCAATACTTTTCAGATAGCTCTCGATGAAGGCCCAGGCGTCCTTCAGCGGAATCCACGGCTTCATCAAGGCGTGGACGATTTCATGGCCTTCCATGGGAATCGCCCCGCCGCTGAAGACCGTTCCCGAAGGCAGCACGTGGTAACCGCCGGGGACGTTCTCGAACAAGGCCGGCGGATTGATGCGCGGCTTGTTCTGCGCGAAAGCGTGAGGCAACAGGCCCGTCGCGCCGAGGGCGAGTCCGGTTCGTAGAAAACTTCGTCTGTCGAAGGCGGTGAGCGAATTCATAGGAGTGTCAGGGATCCTGGTGGATGGATTATAGGTTGAGCATGGCACAATATCGTTCCTCATGGTGCGCTTCACGATCAATCCCAATGAATCATAGCCCAGTGATCAACGCTAGCCCGCTGCACCGGCCCGCGCAGCACCCGTTGGGTGCGCGTTGGCCGGTTGCCGGGATCAACGCGCTTTTTGAACTTCCCTTCGCCGATTTGATCCACCGGGCGCAGTCAGTGCACCGCCAGCACTTCGACCCCAACGCGGTACAGCTCTCCACCTTGCTGTCCATCAAGACCGGCGGATGTCCGGAGGATTGCGGATACTGTCCGCAAGCCGCGCGCTACCACACCGGTGTCGATAACCAGAAGCTCTTGGATGTGGATGAAGTGGTGGCCGCGGCCAAACTGGCGAAGGCCAATGGCGCGTCCCGGTTTTGTATGGGCGCCGCATGGCGCGGCCCGAAGGACCGGGATCTGGTGCCCGTGCTGGAGATGGTGCGGGAAGTCAAAGCGCTGGGCCTCGAAGCTTGCTGCACACTAGGGATGCTGAAGGACGGCCAGGCCGAGAAGCTGAAAGACGCCGGTCTCGATTACTACAACCACAATCTGGATACGGCGCCGGAGTTCTACGGTGAGATCGTGACCACGCGCGAATACCAAGACCGGCTCGATACCTTGGACCGGGTGCGCGAGGCGGGCATCAACGTGTGTTGCGGCGGCATCGTCGGCATGGGCGAGAGCCGGGCGCAGCGTGCCGGATTGATCGCACAACTGGCCAACATGGACCCCGCGCCGGAATCCGTCCCCATCAACCATTTGGTGCAGGTGGAAGGCACGCCCTTGCATGGGACGCAGGCGCTGGATCCGCTGGAGTTTGTGCGCACCATCGCGGTGGCGCGGATCACCATGCCGCAATCCTGCGTGCGTTTGTCCGCGGGCCGGCAACAGATGTCGGAAGCCGTGCAAGCGCTGTGCTTTTTGGCCGGGGCGAATTCCATTTTCTACGGAGAGAAGCTGTTGACCACGGGCAACCCCGATGCGGCGCGTGACCGGGCGCTTTTGGATAAGCTCGGTATCAGAACCATTTGACCAGCATGTTTCCTAATGCCTGATCTTTCCGCCGCCCTGGAGCAGCTCAAGGACAAAGGGCTCCTGCGCCGGCGCCGGACGCTTACCGGACCGCAAGGGCCCTACGCCGAGATGGACGGCAAGCGTTATCTCGCCTTTTGCAGCAACGATT
>JBKKAO010000251.1:0-3863 GCA_046714645.1 Burkholderiales bacterium
GCCGTGACCATGGTGGCCGCGTGAATCAGCGCCGAGATGGGCGTGGGGCCTTCCATGGAATCGGGCAGCCATACGTGCAAGGGAAACTGCGCAGATTTACCCATGGCACCCACGAACAGGCATAAACAAACGGTCGTCAGCAAGGACCAGCCGCCAATCTCCAAGATCTTGCCCGTCAAGCTGGGCGCCATCTCAAAAACCTTCGCATAATCCAGCGTGCCGAAGTGAGCGAAGATCAACGCGATGCCAAGCAAGAATCCGAAATCGCCCACGCGATTCACCAGGAAGGCCTTGAGGTTGGCGTAGATCGCCGTGGGGCGCGTGTACCAGAAGCCGATCAATAGATAGGACACCAAACCCACCGCTTCCCAGCCGAAGAACAATTGCAGGAAGTTGTTGGCCATGACCAACATCAGCATGGAGAAGGTGAATAGCGAGATGTAGCTGAAGAAACGCTGGTAGCCAGGATCTTCGTGCATGTATCCGATGGTGTAGATATGCACCAGCAAGGACACGAAGGTCACCACAACCATCATGGTGGCAGTCAGGGAATCGATCAGGAAGCCGATTTCCAGTTTGAGATCCCCGCTGGTGATCCAGGTATAGAGCGCGCCGTTGAAGCGCTCGCCCGCCTGCACGTCCGTCCACACTATGACCGAAGCGATGCAAGAGACCAGCACGCCCGCGATGGTGACCCAGTGCGCACCGGCACGCCCAATCACCTTGCCGAACAGACCCGCGACGATGGCCCCTATCAGAGGCGCGAAGGGGACGACGAGGTAGAGGGTTTTCATCGCTTGCGCTCCGGGAGGAGGGAAGAGGGAGGAGGGAGGAGTACAACCCATCGCCCAACCACACACCGCCGCTTCGCGAAATAGCCCACACCGCAATCCAAATTTCTCATCCTCGGGATCATGTCGCGCACGCTCGATGCCGTTCTCCTCCCTCTTCCCCCCTCCCTCCTCCCGCCCCTCACCCCTTCAGACTCCCCAAATCATCCACATTGATACTTCGGATATTGCGGAACAAGCAAACCAGAATCGCCAAGCCGATGGCCGATTCCGCGGCCGCGACGGTGAGGATGAAGAACACGAAGACCTGGCCCGAGAGGTCTTGCAGGTAGTGAGAGAAGGCCACGAAGTTCATGTTGACCGCCAGCAAATTGAGCTCGATGGCCATCAGCAGAATGATCACGTTCTTGCGGTTCAAGAAGATACCCACCACGCTGATGGCAAAGAGCAGCGCACCCAGTACCAGGTAGTGCGAGAGCGAGATCACGACGGCTTCTCCGGGTTCTCCGCCGGCATGGTGATGATGCGCACCCGGTCCTGGCGGCGAATGCCGACCTGCTTGGCCGGATCCTGGAACTTGCTGTCCTTGCGCTTGCGCAAGGTGAGCGTGATGGCCGCGACGATAGCCACTAGCAAGATCGCCGAGGCGATCTCGAAGGGATAGACGTAATCCGTATAGAGCACCAGGCCCAGTTCCCGCGTGTTGGAATAGCCCGCCTCGCGCGGCGCGGGCAACGGCACGTCGAGCAGTCCGAAGTAGCGCCCACCCAGCACCATGGTCATCTCCGCGACCATCACGCCTGCCACCATCAACCCCGGCACTAGATAGTCCCAATAACCTTCCCTGAGCCGGTCGATGTTGATATCCAACATCATGATGACGAACAAGAACAACACCATCACCGCGCCCACGTAAACCAGCACCAGCACGATCGCCAAGAACTCCGCTTCCAACAACATCCACAGCGCGGAGGCCGTGGCGAAGGCCAGTACCAGGAATAAGGCGGCGTGCACCGGGTTTCGCGCGGTGATCACCCGGCCCGCCGCAAGCAGCAATATGAACGCGAAGGCGTAGAAGAGGAAGGAGTGGAAAGTCATCACAAACCTCGGGAGGAGGGAGGAGGGAGGAGGGAGGAGAACGGCATGACGGGTAAAGTATGCGATACATTGTGCGAGGAATTCGGATCGTTACCCCGAATGCTTTTCAAAGCCGCAAGGCGGGATTGGTTTTCCTCCTCCCCCCTCCCTCCTCCCTATTCTTCACCGATACCTCGCATCCTCTGCCCGGGCCTTGGCGATCTGGGCTTCGTAGCGCTCGCCGATGGCGAGCAGCATCTCCTTGGTGTAGAGCAAATCGCCGCGTTGCTCGCCGTGGTATTCGAAGATGCGCGTTTCCACGATGGCGTCCACTGGACAGCTCTCTTCGCAAAAGCCACAGTAGATGCACTTGGTCAAGTCGATGTCGTAGCGCGTGGTGCGCCGGGTGCCGTCGGCGCGCTGCTCCGACTCGATGGTGATGGCCAGCGCCGGACACACCGCTTCGCACAGCTTGCACGCGATGCAGCGCTCCTCGCCGTTGGGATAACGGCGTAACGCATGCAGTCCGCGAAAGCGCGGGCTCTGCGGTGTCTTCTCCTCCGGGAACTGGACGGTGATCTTGCGCGCGAACAGATGGCGGCCGGTCAATGCCATGCCTTTGAGCAGCTCGAGGAGCAGAAAGGTGGAGAAAAAGTCTTTTAGCCGCTGAACCATGTCACCCCCAAAACCACAACGGTGTGCGCATCCACACACCCACCACGACCACCCAGATCAGAGTCAGTGGGATGAACACCTTCCAACCTAGACGCATGATCTGGTCGTAGCGATAGCGCGGAAAGGTGGCGCGAAACCACAGGAAAAGGAACAACACGAAAGCGACCTTGGCCGCCAGCCACAGGAAGCTATCTGGAATGAAGGGGAAGGGCGAGAGCCATCCGCCCAAGAACATGATGGCGCACAAGGTGGACACCAAGATCATATTGGCGTATTCAGCCAGGAAGAAGATGGCGAAGGCCATGCCGGAGTATTCGACGTGGAAGCCAGCAACGATTTCCGATTCACCTTCGGCCACATCGAAGGGCGCGCGGTTGGTCTCCGCCACACCGGCGATGAGATACACCAGGAACATGGGGAAAAGCGGAATTACATTCCACCCCAAGATGCCCCAGCCCACGCTCTGGCTCATCACGATCTGGCTCAAGTTCAAGCTGCCCGAGACCATGAGCACACATACCAAAGCGAAGCCCATGGCGATTTCATAGGCGACGATCTGCGCCGCCGAGCGCATGCATCCCAAGAACGCGTACTTGGAATTAGACGCCCACCCGGCGATGATGACGCCGTAGACACTCATGGAGGTGAGCGCCATCACGTAGAGCAAGCCCGCATCCACGTTGGCTAGTACCATCTCGGGGCTGAAGGGCACGACCGCCCACGCCGCCAGGGCCGGCATGATGGAAAGCACCGGAGCGCCAACGAAGAGAAATTTGTTGGAGCCGGTGGGAATGATGATCTCCTTCATTAGGAGCTTGATGCCGTCCGCGATGGGTTGCAGCAACCCGAGGGGACCGACGCGGTTAGGGCCGATACGCACCTGCATCCAGCCGATAACTTTGCGCTCGGCAAGGGTGAGGTAGGCGACGCAACCCATCAAGGGCAACACGATGGCCAGGATCTTGACCAAGGTCCAGACCAGCGGCCAGGCGGGTCCAAGAGCTTGTTGAAAGAAATCGAGACTCACGCCGCTACTTCCCTGCGCTGAGCGATGCGTTCAATGACGATCTTTCCACCGCCCAGGGCGGCCGTCGTGGCATGGGCTGCCGGCACGCGCACGCAATGATCAGGTAAGCGATCATCGCGCACGAGCGGCAACACCGCTTCCCCCGGCCCTTGTTTGATGCACACCTGCTCGCCATCGCGCAGACCGAGCTTGTGCATGGTGGCGGCATTCATAGAGGCATAGGGCGCGGCCGCATCGCCGGTACGTTGCAACGACGGCGCGCGGCGCACGATGTGGTCCGCGTCGTAGATACG
>JBKKAO010000252.1:0-2607 GCA_046714645.1 Burkholderiales bacterium
TTATTAGGGCGGCGTTTGCAATCGAAGCGAACATAGTGGAAGCCACGAAGGCACCAACAAATGCAGCGAACGTATTGTTCATAGTCTGCTTTCCATGAGTTGCGTTGCCCGTTCAGCGAATTAAGCAACGGCGCTGGTATCAGCGAGATCGGCCAGTGTGGAAACAAAGCCCAAGCATGAATTGCACCACGGAAACATTTCTATTGATTAACAATTCGTTAGGAATAGGCCGCGCTACTCTGTCGAACACAGTTGTAAACTTTCTCGACGCCCCTGCTCGGCGAACACGAATCAACGCATGCAACTCTGCGGCCGGGAGGTCCGCCAGCGCGGCCTTGATTGCGGTCAGGTTGGTATCCGTCGTCGATCCGGGCGAGCAAGCCATAGGCGACGGGTGGCGCGCCATTGGCGGCAGCGAACGACGCTCGGGGTAGGCGGCGCACCTTACCGCTTTGGATCGTGCAGCGGTTTAGTGCGTCGTCGGTTCCGGTCGCCCCGCTAGCACTTCGGTCCATTCCCCGATTAAGCCTTGTATATTGGAATTGAGTGATACGAGACTCGAAACTATGGGTTCTCCGGGGAGGCCGCTCAAGCCTTAAGGCTTGGACCTTGTGCGTTAGATCGGCCCCCGCCTTCTTTGCTAATACCGTGGAGTATCACAGACGCGAGAGTCTGCATCACAAGGTCGGTTTCGCAAGGGTGCAAGGTCGGGGGAACCGGAGTTCAGCGTAGTACGGGAGCCGCCATGAAGCAAGTCACTCAGATCGGGGTCGATGTGGATTTGGAAGAGCTGGTGTGCGCGATGCAGCGCGCAGGGCAACGGCAGCCGCTGGCGAGGTTTGCGAACGCTGCAGCCGGGCACAAGAAATTCATTCGGTGGGCGACCAAAGGTGGCCACCCGGCGCGGGTGTGCCTGGAAGCGACCGGGATTTACAGCCTCGAGTTCGCGCTCGCCCTGCACCATGCCAAGAACGTGGAAGTGATGGTCGTCAACCCGCGGGCGATCAAGGGATTTTACCCGCGCGTGCATGCAGCGGGCCAAGACCGATGCCGTGGACGCCAGCGGCATTTTGGATTATCTCGAACGGATGCCGTTTGTCGCGTGGCAACCGCCGGCCCCGGAGGTCTTGGAATTGCAGGCGATCAACCGCCGCATCGTGCAACTCAACACCGAGCTCACGCGGGAGAAGAATCGCCGCCACGCTTCGGAGTTTGCCGGCGCCAATGCCGAGGCGATCACCCATGACATCGAAGTCAATATCCGTCACCTGGAACGGCGCATCGAGCGCATGCACGACAGCGGCTTGAAACTGGTTCGTCGTGTGCCCGCACTGGCCACCAAGCTCGCCCACCTGGTCTCGACCAAAGGCATCGCCGAGACCTCCGCGATGCGCTTGTTGGCCGAACTCCTGGTGCTCCCGGACGACCTTGCCGCCCCGCAGTGGGTGGCCCATGCCGGACTCGATCCGCGACCCTACGAGTCGGGCACTTCGGTTCATCGCCCTCGGCGCATCAGCAAAGTCGGCAACCGTCACCTGCGCGCCGCGCTCTACATGCCAGCCCTGGTGGCCATTCAACACGAGCCCAACGTCAAAGCCTTCTACGACAAGCTCGTCGCCGCTGGCAAGAAACCGATGCAGGCCGTGGTCGCGGTGATGCGTAAATTGCTGCACGCCATTTGGGGCATGCTGAAGCACGACCAGGATTTCGATGGCGAAAGGTTCTTCAGGATCGCGACAAAAAACGCTTGACAGGAAAGAGAGTATCTAACGCGCGCTCGCGCGGCACCGGCTCGACACCGGACATGCGGCACGTCACCAGATACCGCGCGTACAGGTCACCCACGTCGAGATCGAAGCGGTCGGGGTCATCGGGGCATGGCGCCATGATAACTCTGGCGGCAGATAATTCACGGCATGGCCCCGCGGCTGGAGCTCCTCGCCTTCCGCTACCGCGACCCGCGCACCGGCAACTGGGTGCGGGCGCGTTACGTTGCCGAGCTCTACGAGATCAAGCAGCGGTATGTCGAATGGGAGATCATCGGGGCACCGGAGATTCGCGAGGCTAGTTCCGATGCGCGCCACTTCACCCCGCATCCGCGCGAGACGCCGTTAAGACCGGCTCACGCGGGCGCTTTGATCTGGACGCATTACGTGGGCGGTTTCAGGTTGTGAAGCAGGCATTCCGGGATGTTCTCAATCGCCCCATGCTTGGAAATGCACTCCGCGCTATTGGAGCACGCTTTGCGCACGACTTCCGCTTCTCTCTTCAGGGGGATCTCAATCCCACTTACAGACACAATCTTGCCGATAACAGGGCATGGCTCGGGCCGCGCGAAAGGGTGGAATGACAAGAGCCACTCCAAGCATGGTTACGGCACTTCGGGCACTCTTCTACGCCCCCGTGGATGGGCGGTTCTGACAGTTCCCAATACAACCGACGAAACGAAAACCGCCCCGTAGGGCGGTAACATATGCGGGGCTACGTCCTCGAGTTCGCGCGTCGGACCCCGCGGCTTACGGCTCGCGGGGCGCTTCTTATCCGAGGCGAGTCGACTCTGGGCTGACCCCCTCGGCGTAGCCAAATGACGCGGTGCTTAGCGCCCTG
>JBKKAO010000253.1:0-7156 GCA_046714645.1 Burkholderiales bacterium
ATTCCCTCGCCGCGAGGCGCGACGCGAGGAGGATCGCGAAAGAATTGCAGAATGAACGCGAACAGGAGCCAAACGGGCCATGACCAGATTCCAAGGTACAAGCTGGCGGCCAGCGCAACCATGCCCATGATGGCCAGATGCGGCCACCCTTCGCGGGCGATGAGGGGGTGGGAGTACATCAGGGAAGAGGGAGGAGGGAGGGAGGAGCGAAGCGTGAAAGGTGAGGCCGTGAGGGGAGAATGGATTTGGTTGTGAGCCCACGTCTTTCAAGTGAGATTGCTGGCGCTGCGCACGCCGTCATCCCCACCCCTCCCTCCTCCCTAGTTCTTAGACTGATCCACCAAGCGGCTCTTCTTGAGCCAAGGCATCATGGCGCGCAGTTTCCCGCCGACGATTTCGATGGGATGCTCGCGTCCGATGCGGCGCAACGCGTTCAGTTTGGTGGCGCCGGTTTGGTTTTCCAGCAGGAATTCCTGGGCGTAGGCGCCGGTCTGGATTTCCTTCAGGATCTTGCGCATCTCGTTCTTGGATTCTTCGGTGATGATGCGCGGGCCGCGGGTGAAATCCCCGTATTCGGCGTTGTTGGAGATGGAGTAACGCATGTTGGCGATGCCGCCTTCGTACATCAGATCGACGATGAGCTTGAGTTCATGCAAGCACTCGAAGTAGGCCATCTCGGGGGCGTAGCCGGCTTCCACCAGCACTTCGAATCCGGCCTGCACCAGCGCGGTGGCACCACCACAAAGCACCACTTGTTCGCCGAATAGATCGGTTTCGGTTTCTTCGCGGAAGTTGGTCTCGATCACACCGGCGCGTGCGCCCCCGATGGCGGCGGCGTAGGACAGCGCGATATCGCGGGCACGACCGGTCTTGTCCTGCGCCACGGCAATCAAGCACGGCGTTCCGGCGCCTTGCTGATATTGATTACGCACGGTGTGTCCGGGTGCCTTGGGCGCGATCATAACCACGTCCAAATCATCGCGAGGAATCACTTGACCGAAGTGGATATTGAAGCCGTGGGCAAAGCCCAGTGTGGCCCCTTTCTTCATATTGGGCGCCACCTCGCTGCGATAGGTACCAGCGATATGCTCATCGGGCATGAGCATCATGACGAAATCCGCGGACTTCACGGCTTCGGCAACTTCCTGCACATTCAGCCCGGCGTTGACCGCCTTGGCCCAAGACGGGCCGCTCTTGCGCAAGCCCACGGTGACTTTCACACCGGATTCGTGCAGGTTGAGCGCATGCGCATGTCCCTGCGAACCGTAGCCGATGATAGCCACTTGCTTGTCCTTGATCAGTGATAGATCGGCGTCTTTGTCGTAATAGACTTTCATGGTTTCCTCGTCAAATTTGAAATGAGGCGTTAGGCGTCAGGCGTTGTTTTTTTCGCCTAACGCCTCACCCCGCTAGATTTTAAGTACCCGATCACCACGCCCGATACCCGAGGCGCCGGTGCGTACGGTTTCCAGAATGGCAGCACGCTCGATGGCGTTCAGAAACGCATCGAGTTTTTGCCCGTCTCCGGTGAGTTCTATGGTGTAAGACTTCTCGGTGACATCGATGATTCGGCCGCGAAAGATGTCGGCGGTACGCTTCATTTCCTCGCGGTCCTTACCGGCGGCGCGGACTTTTACGAGCATCAACTCGCGCTCGATATGTTCCCCGTCGGACAGATCGACCACTTTGACCACGTCCACCAGCTTGTTGAGCTGCTTGGTGATCTGCTCGATTATTTCATCGGAGCCGGAGGTGACCACCGTCATCCTTGAGAGCGTTGGGTCCTCCGTGGGTGCGACGGTCAGCGACTCGATGTTATAGCCGCGCGCGGAGAACAGCCCGGCCACGCGCGACAACGCACCGGACTCGTTTTCTAATAAAAGCGAAAGTATGTGACGCATTTTCCATTACACGAGAATCATCTCGGACAGCCCTTTGCCGCCGGGGATCATGGGATAAACGTTCTCAGTCTGATCCGTCAAGATGTCCATGAATACGAGGTCGTCCTTGCGAGCAAAAGCCTCGCGTAGCGCGGGCTCCACATCAGCCGGTTTCTCCACGCGCATGCCCACGTGACCAAAGGCCTCGGCGAGTTTCACGAAGTCGGGCAGCGCGTCCATATAGGATTCCGCGTAGCGGTTGCCGTGGAAGAACTCCTGCCACTGCCGCACCATACCCATGTAGCGGTTGTTCAGATTGAGAACCTTGATGGGCAGCCGGTACTGCTTGCAGGTGGACAGCTCCTGGATGCACATCATGACGCTGGCTTCGCCGGTCACGCAGGCCACATCCGCGTTCGGATGGGCAAGCTTGACACCCATGGCGTAGGGAATGCCCACGCCCATGGTACCCAGCCCGCCGGAATTGATCCACCGGCGCGGCTTGTTGAATTTGTAGAACTGTGCGGCCCACATCTGGTGCTGGCCCACATCGGAGGTGAGGAACAACTCCCCCTTGGTGATTTCGTAGAGTTTTTCCAACACGTATTGCGGCTTGATGATGCTCGAAGTGCGGTCATACTTGAGACAGTCGCGGCTCCTCCACGAGTTGATCTGCGTCCACCATGCGCCGAGGTTCTCCTGCAGGGGTTTGTCGGTCGAGGCGGCCAGAAGCCGGTTCATTTCCTGCAACACTTCCACCACGTCGCCCACGATAGGAATATCCGCCTTTACGCGCTTGGAGATGGAGGAGGGGTCGATGTCGATGTGGATGATCTGCCGGCCTTCTTGATAGAAGTGCTTGGGATTGCCGATGACTCGGTCGTCGAAGCGCGCGCCCACCGCCAGCAACACGTCGCAGTTCTGCATAGCCATGTTGGCCTCAAAGGTGCCGTGCATACCGAGCATGCCCACGAAGAGGGGATCCGTGGCCGGATAACCGCCCAGACCCATCAAGGTGTTCGTGCAGGGGTAGCCCAGGGTGCGGACAAACTGCGTGAGTTGCGCAGAAGCTCCGCCCAGAATTACGCCGCCGCCCGCGTAGATCATGGGGCGTTTGGCTTGAAGCAGGAGCTGAACCGCTTTCTTGATTTGCCCGCTATGGCCCTTCACCACCGGGTTATAGGAGCGCATCGTCACCTGTTCCGGATAATGGAAGGCCGCTTTTTGCTGCGTAATGTCCTTCGGGATGTCCACCAGAACGGGCCCGGGGCGCCCGGTCTTGGCCACGTAGAAGGCCTTCTTGATGGTCAAGGCGATGTCCCGCACGTCCTTGACCAGAAAATTGTGTTTCACGCAAGGGCGGGTGATGCCGACTGCATCCACCTCTTGGAACGCATCCTCGCCGATGGCGTGGGTGGGTACCTGGCCGGTAATCATGACCAGGGGGATGGAATCCATGTAGGCGGTGGCGATGCCGGTCACCGCGTTGGTGACGCCGGGTCCCGAGGTCACCAAGGCAACGCCGACTTTCTCGGTGCAGCGTGCGTAGGCGTCCGCCGCATGCACGGCGGCCTGTTCGTGGCGCACCAGGATGTGCTTGACCTTATCTTGCTTGAAGATCTCGTCGTAGAGCGGCAGTACCGCGCCACCGGGATAGCCAAATATATACTGGATGCCTTCTTCCTGAAGGCAGCGCACGATGATCTCGGCACCGCTGATTTCGGTTTGAGATCTCACTCCCGGGGTGGTCATTTCCATGGTTTTTGCCCAGCACGAAACTAAAGACGGAACCGCGGAATTTACCCGGGGGAGTGAAGCCGGTCAAGAAAACGAACCGAAATAGCGAATTGTTAGGCCAAAGCGCGATACTCAGCGGTGGGCGCGGATCCAATCCCGCCAAGGCCCGAGCAGCGCAGGGCTGCGGGCCGCGATGACGGAGCGCGTCCACAGGCTACCCGAGGCGAAATCATCCTGCTCCAAGGTGGACATGCACCCGCCCGACTCCTCAAGAATCAAGGAGCCGGCGGCGTAATCCCATAGTTTTTGCCCGCCATGCAGGTAAAGATCGAAGCGCCCGGCCGCTAGATAGCACCATTCCAAGGTCCCGGCGCCGTAGTTACGCTGGCTCATGTAGGGGGCGGCGCTCACCAATTCTTGAGAGAGTTTGGCACCCAAACGCTTGAAATCCACATTGGCCATGGCGGCGCCAAGCGGGGGGATAGGTCTCTTGAAGGGCAAGGGCTGGGCGCCCAGGAATGCCCCACCGCCGCGCTCGGCATGGAATAACTCGTCGGACACTGGATCGTAGACCACCCCCAAGACGCTCTTGCCCGCCCGCATCAAAGCGACCGAGATGGCGAAATAGGGAAGGCCATTGACGAAGTTTGATGTCCCATCGATGGGATCTACACACCATAGCCCATCCTCGCCCGCCAACCACTGTTCCGCTTGGTCCACTTCGGACATCTCTTCGGCCACCACCGGCAGCGGGAGAATTTCTCGAAGCCCGCGCTTGAGCGCTTCCTGAGCCGCGATATCGGCATCGGTAAAGAAGCTTCCGTCAACTTTTCGTTGAGAGGCGACCTTCAAGTAGCGCGGCATGATCTCGCGCGCGGCGACGCGCCGGACCAGGTCGCTCACTTGCGAAACGAGGGAAGCAGGCGATGCGGGAGCTAAAGGGGATACGTGGAGCGTCAGCTCGGCTTGCGCGAGAGGCATAGTTTGGAGGTGGAGAGGGGTCGGTACACTTCTGAGGTATCGCAATCCCAATGCCACGGGTGAGGCTCAGCGTGCGGAAGAAGGAATATCTCAGCGGATGCGAGTTGCGTTAGATCTGCGCTCGGCGTTTCATGGCAAGATCCTACCATGACCAAACCTACCGATACCGGTCGAAGAATTCCCCGTTTTTTCTGTGAAGCGCCTTTGTCGGCCGGGATGCAGCGCGAACTGCCGGCCACTGCCGCGCATCACGCAGCGCGAGTGCTGCGGCTCAAGACCGGCGGTGCCGTCAAGCTGTTTTGCGGTGACGACCAGGAGTGGTCTAGCGTCATCGCGCGCATCGAACGCGACCGGGTATGGGTGCGCGTAACCCAGTCCGAAACGCTCAGCGTGGAATCCCCGCTGCACATCGTCCTGGCGCAGGGTATGACCAGCCGGGAGAAAATGGATCTCACTCTACAGAAAGCCACGGAACTGGGGGTCTCCGAAGTTTTCCCAATCATCACCCAGCGCAGCGTGATCAAATTGAGTGAGGAGCGTGCGGACCGGCGGGTGGAACATTGGCAGGGCGTGGTGTCCGCGGCCTGCGAACAATGCGGGCGAAACAAGGTGCCGGTGATCCATAGCGTACAACGATTCGATGATTGGATCGGGGTGCTTCCAAGAACCTCCCCCGATCTCCGTTTACTCCTGTCCCCCGCAGGCAGTATCCGCCTGAAGAACATCCCGCCCCCTACCCGGATCCTGTTACTCGTGGGGCCCGAAGGCGGCCTTACCCCGGAGGAGCGGGAGATTGCGCAACGGTTTAGCTTTCAGCCCGTGGTGCTGGGTCCGCGCGTATTGCGCACCGAGACCGCAGCGTTGGCCACTGTGGCCGCTATGCATGCGCTCTGGGGAGATTTCTGAGTCTTCCGGGCCTTATACTCCCGCCCACTTTCCCTTTCATTGGATAGACACATGGAAATTCGCAATAGCACTTTCGTGGTAACGGGTGGTGGCTCGGGCCTGGGCGGTGCCACGGCTGAAATGATCGTCGCCAACGGCGGCAATGTGGTGATCGCCGATATCAACGGGGAAGCGCTCGCGGGCAAGCTTGGCCCCCAGGCGCGTTTCTGCACCACCGATGTCACCCACGAAGAGCAGGCCAAGGCGGCTATCGCCCTAGCGCTCAAGGATTTCGGAGGCTTGCACGGACTGGTCAACTGCGCGGGTATCGCCGTGGGTGAAAAGACCATCGGCAAGGAGGGCCCGCATGCTCTGGCATCCTTTGCCCGCGTCATCCAGGTTAACCTGATCGGCACCTTCAATATGATCCGCCTAGCGGCCGATGCCATGTCCAAACAAGCTCCTAACGCAGCCGGTGAACGCGGTGTCATCGTCAACACTGCCTCGGTAGCGGCTTATGACGGCCAGATTGGGCAAGCGGCCTACTCCGCCTCCAAGGGCGGGGTGGTCGGCATGACCCTGCCCATCGCACGCGATCTCGCCCGCAGCGGCATTCGGGTGGTCACCATCGCCCCTGGCATCTTTGAGACGCCCATGTTGATGAGCATGGCGCCAGAGGTGCGGGACTCGCTCGGCAAACAAGTTCCCTTCCCCTCTCGGCTGGGCAAGCCCAAGGAATACGCGGCCCTGGTTCAGCACATCTGCCAGAACGAAATGCTCAATGGCGAAACCATTCGCCTCGACGGTGCCATTCGGATGGGACCTAAATGACGTGAGGCGTGAGGCGAGAGGCGTCAGCTCGTAGTCCCGCGTCATCTTCCGCTCAGGGAGGACGATCAGGGCGGGAGAGTGTCCATCCCTTCACCCCCACTTTCGCCTCACGCCTAACGCCTCTCGCCTCTCGCCTCACCGATTCATGCAGCCATCCCATCACCCCCAATTCGTCAACTGGTTTCGCTCAGCGGCTCCCTACATCCACGCCTTTCGGGGACGTACCTTCGTGGTCGCCTTCGGGGGCGAGGTGGTGGCGGGTGCTAACTTCACGGCCCTCACCCGAGACTTCAACTTGTTGGCGAGTCTGGGGGTGCGCTTGGTGCTGGTGCACGGCTCGCGTGCCCAGATAGAACGCCGTCTTCCTCGGGCAGCGGTGCGCTTCGTCAGAGGGATGCGGGTGACCGACGACAAGGCGCTGGGGGTGGTGAAGGAGGAGAACGGCAAACTGCGCACCGAGATCGAAGCCCTTCTCTCCATGGGCATCGCCAACGCCCCCATGGCGGACACCCGGCTCAAAGTGGCGGGGGGGAATTTCGTGGTAGCTCGTCCCTCGGGTGTGGTGGAGGGGGTGGACATGCAGCACACCGGGGAGGTCCGGAAGATCGACGCCGGTGCCATCCGTGGCCGCTTGGATGCCGGCGAAGTGGTGTTGATCTCACCTTTGGGCTATTCCCCGACCTGAGAGGTGTTTAACCTCACTTTCGAAGAAGTGGCCACCGAGACGCCGGTCGCCGTGGCCGCCGACAAGCTGATTTTCTTGGGGGATGGGCCGCAGGCGGGACGGCGGGCTATGCGTGAGCTAACGGCCTCGGAAGCTGGCCAGCTACTGGACCAATCGC
>JBKKAO010000254.1:0-5429 GCA_046714645.1 Burkholderiales bacterium
CAGCGCCGTCTCATGCCGGCATACTTCATTAAGAGGCTCGATATAAGACTCGCTGCAGGAGGGCTCTGGAAGCCGGTAGCGAAGCTAATATAGAATCTGCGTGATGTCGGGCGGACCCTAATCCGGCGCCCCTATGGGCGTCTGTCGGCCAGGTTCAAGCCACATTTTTCCGCGGGAAACCTCATGAGCAAACTGCCATATATTGCTGTAGCACTACTCATTGCGCTTTACGGATGCTCCAAGAAAGAAGACGCATCCCCCAGTGCGGCCGCGGATTCCGCAGCGAAAGCGGTCGAGTCCGCCAAGGACGCCGCAGGCCATGCTAGCGATGCCGCCAAGCAAGCCGTCGGCGCCGCCGCCGATACAGCCAAGGACGCCGCCAAGGCTGCCGTGGATGCCACGAAGGGTGCGGTAGAAGAAGCCAAGGAAAAGGCGGGTGAAGCCGTGCAAGAAGCCAAGGAAGCCACCAAGGACGCGGTAAGTGCCGCGGCGGACAAGGCGAAGGAAGCCGTGAAGTAGAACTTGGCCATGAACGGCGCCGAAAGTCTGGTACGTACCCTGGTCGCGGGTGGAGTGAATCTGTGCTTCACTAATCCCGGTACCTCGGAAATGCATTTTGTCGCGGCGCTGGACAAGGTCGAAGGCATGCGTTGCGTGCTGGGGCTTTTCGAGGGGGTTGTCACCGGCGCCGCGGATGGGTACTACCGCATGTCGGGCAATCCCGCTTCGACGCTGCTGCATCTGGGGCCTGGCTTAGCCAACGGGCTGGCCAATCTGCACAACGCCAAGAAGGCGGGCTCGGGTGTGGTCAACATCGTGGGCGAGCACGCCACCGATCACATCAAACACGATGCACCCCTCACCTCCGACATCGAAGGCATCGCGCGCCCGGTGTCCCATTGGGTGAAGACCACTGCGTCCTCGGCGTCGGTGGCGCGCGACGGTGCGCTGGCCATTCAAGCGGCACGGCAGCCTCCCGGGCAGATTGCGACCTTGATCTTGCCAGCGGATACGGCGTGGAATGCGGCGGAAGGCATCGCGGCGACTGCGCCGGCCATGAGGCGAGCAAGCGTCTCGCAGGACGCGATCGCACAATCGGCGCGAGGGCTCGCCCAGGGTCCCGCGTCCCTATTGCTGCTGAGCGGCGCGGGATTGTTGGAGCCGTCCCTGCTCTGGGCCGGGCGCATCGCCGCCAAGACCGGGTGCCGGGTCATGGCGGCGGGCTTCAATGCCAGAGTGCAACGCGGGGCTGGGCGCGTACAAATCGATCGCGTGCCTTACGTCGTGGATCTCGCGTTGGCTGTGCTCAAGGATGTGCGGCACGTGGTGTTGGCCGGCGCGAAATCTCCCGTTTCCTTCTTCGCCTATCCCAATAAACCTAGCGTGTTGGTGCAGGAGGGCTGCGCGAGTACCACATTGGCGGGGGTTGAGGAGGATATTGAGGGCGCGCTCGAAGCGCTCGCCATGGAACTCGGTGCGCGCCATACGCCGCCTGTATTCGTCGCTCCGCCCAAGCGCCCTGAACTGCCCAGCGGGCAGGTTACGCTGGAAGGCATTGCCGCTGTGCTGGGTGCCTTGCTGCCGGAGCAAACCATCATCGTCGATGAATCCGTCAGTGCCGGACGCGTGTTGTTTCCCTTGACCGCCAGCGCGCCACCCCACGATTGGCTCAACAACATGGGTGGCTCCATTGGCTTCGGCTTACCGGTGGCCATCGGCGCCGCCATGGCTTGTCCAGATCGCAAGGTGATCGCCTTGGAGGGCGACGGCAGTGCGATGTACACGGTGCAGTCCCTGTGGACCATGGCGCGTGAGGGACTGAACGTGACCATCATCGTGCTCGCCAACCGGGCTTACGCGATCCTCAAAGGCGAGTTCGCCGGAGTGGGCGCCGGAGCGCCCGGGCAGAAAGCAACCGACATGATGACCTTGGACCGTCCCCATCTGGACTGGCTTGCCCTAGCCAAGGGACACGGTATCGAGGCGGGGAGGGCGGCAGACTTGGAGACATTCGCACAGGAGTTCCGGCGCGCCCTTGCCACAAGGGGGCCCTATCTAATTGAATTACTGCTCTAACCAGGACTATGTCCAGCCTGCTTGAGCCTCGGCTTGGACCCTTGTCATTCGCACCGGACAAGGCATTAATCCGGTTGGAAGGCGATTGCGCCCTGTACGTATTTCTGGACAATGCTGGTCGTTGAGACTAAACGGATGTCACCTATGGAAACGGTTACCTATACGCAGGCGCGGAACAACCTTGCCAAGACTATGAATAAGGTCAACGAGGATCACCAACCGATACTAATTACCAGGCAGAACGGTGATCCTGTTGTGGTGATGTCCTTGGCCGATTACAACTCGATCCAGGAAACTGCGTATTTGCTGCGGAGTCCAGAGAATGCCGAGCGGCTTGCTCAATCCTTGAAGGCCCTCAAGGGGCGAAAGATTTCGAAACGCAAGCTCGTATCGGATGAAGAGTAAGGCCCCGGCGCCGGTCATAGCATTTACCGCCCAAGGCTGGGAGGACTACCAGTATTGGGTGGAATCCGACCGAATGGTTTGTAAATCCCCAAGTGAGGTTCCCGGCACATCAAAGTCTCCTCCAATCTTATCAACACTAGGCTCATAGGCATCGGTTCTGTCAGAAGCTTAAGGTCACAATGAGGGAGTCAGTGTAATGCCCTGTTCGCACGTTTTGGTGCGGGAAAATCCGCCCGTACACCGGATACGATCGCGCACCTTGAGTAGAGTCTAGGACATAGCTGTCGACCACGGTCACGGTCGATTCACTGGTGTCTCCCCAAACTATTGTACGAGCTGGGTTTTGGTAGAGGTTGTAGCGCAGCAGGTGGCTGCCTCGACTCATCGTGCGAGGATGATACGCCGCGCCGCCTTTCGATATTGCGATGGAGTAATTGATCGGCTGACCCCGAGCTCCAGAGCACGAAACCCGGATGGTGCTCACGCCGTCGGTGGCGACAGACGAAAACGGATCATAGGATCCGAACGCGACGCTCTGGACCTGCAAGCTGCACTGCGCCGCTGCCTCGAGGCTGAGTGCTGTCAGCGCTGTTGCAAGTAACGTCCTTGGGTTCAACGTTTTACTCCACTGCACACAATGGGTCCTAGCCTCGGCAAGGGTCCGCCGGCTTCGGGAAGCACGACCTTGAATTCGCAGACCTGACCACGCCACTCGGCTCGCGCCGTGTTCTCCCTGCCTAATCCAGTCAAGAAGACCTCGCCTCGCATCGCGACGGGAAACTGTTCGGCTTGTCCGTCCATCTGCACGACGGCACCCAGTGGCATCGGACCACCGTCTTCAAGTGCAAGCGTGACCAAGGCGCCATTGAGCCGCTCCACAGCGAATGACACCAGGCTACCACTCCTGAACGCCGGGACGACAGAAGCTTCGCTTTTGTCGATCTGCGCATCAATTGGCAGATCGGATACCTCCACTCGAATGCGGTTGTCCTGATAGGCGAGCAACTGCGGAAGGAGGGCATAGCCGCTGGCATCGGTTTCTCCAGCCAATTGATTGTTGAGAAACACCTTCACGCCGGAATAACCAGGGACCTTGATTAACGCGAAACTATCGTCGAGACGTCGGGCAAGCCGCACACGCCTGTCGACCATCGCGAGGCCGCCACGGACGTTAAGCCTATAGGTCGTTTGATCCGCCGCGTCGGCCGCCTCCGCCGCATAGGTCCCATAGTCCGTTTGCCAAGCAATGCCGGCCTCGTAGCCTTCATTGATTCCGTCGCGCCGCACGAGCCCTCGATAGCCGAACCCCCGTCCCACAGGCAAAGCCCGCTGGACCTGCGCGACGGTCTGCCCGCGATCGCGCTCCCAACTTCGCGCCACAAACCCTGAGGTGCGTTCGCCGAGCTGCGCCACCAGCGAGAGAGTGAAAGTCTGCGACCGTTGCTGATCGGCGCTCGAGAACAGTGCGGAGGCCGATAATGCCACGAACTTCGCTACTCGCGTGGCATAGTGAACCGAAGCAACGTCCCTCCTCGGTTGCTTGGCGAAGTCTCGTCCGGCGTAGGCGAAGGTCAACGAACCGAACTGTCCCAAATTCAGCCCGGCGACCGCACTCGCCTCACGGGTGGAATCAAGTTCCGGTGCGGCACTGCCCAAACGCACGAAGTCCTCGCTGCGCTGCTCGATTCGAGCCGCGAAGCTGAGAATACCCGTGCCCCGATGCTCGAATGCCAACTCGCCCAGTTGCCCAGTCCCTTTGTCGCTTGAGCTCATCGCGAATGCCGTCGATATCACGCCAAGCTTGCGTAGATTGATGCTTGCAGCCAAGCCTGCAGCCTGCTGGTGCCTGAGCGCCTCAAGCCGCGCCTCACCCGTGAAATCATCGCGGAATCCCCGGCGCATCTGCCCGACGGTGAAGCCGCGACCATACTCATTGCTTTCCCGGGTGAAGTTTTCGCGAACGAAACCGGTCTCCAGGGAGAAATCGGTGACTCCGCGGCGCAGCAGCGCATTGCTCGCATAATAAGGCTGCACGAAAACCTGCTCTCGCCCCAAGACGTCGCGGACCACAACGCGGACTTCCCCCCCGCCGGTTATCACCGGAACGTCGATCACTTCAAAGGGGCCTGGCGGAACATCCGTGCGCCGCCGCAATACGTTGTTGATGTAGAGATCCACCACTGAGGGCACGATCGCCTCACCCTGCAAGCTGGGAAGCGGATAGCTCACAAAGCCAGGGGTGAGAGAAAAATTGCGGCTGACCCTCACGCCACCGAACCGCACCACCCGGCCCCAAGCCCCACTGTTTCCGATCGTGTCCCCGATTTCCAAGGTGACGGGATATTCCGGCCAGTCGCGCGTCCAGGTTGAATCCAGACGAACCACCTTCTCCAAACTATCGCCAGCCCGAGTCGCCCCTTCGCTTGCGGTGAAGGATGTTCTGCCCGTCCCCAGAGGTCCAAATAATCCCACCTCAAACAGGCCATCGAGTCGCCCCGCGACTGCGACTCTCTCGGCGATCAGATCATAGTTTCCGAATCCTCCCCAAGGCGGCGCCACTGCGGGTGCGGTCTGCGCTTGTCCCGCGCTCAACTGCGACACCGAGAAGGCGAGCGCTTCGAATTCCAGCTCGATTGCCTGCTCCGATGGGTCGATCGATGAACTGATCAGGGGCAGCGCAGCGAGGGGAAAGAAGCGCTCGCCCTTGAAATCGATGGCCTCGGCATCGGGAAGAGCAAGCCGCCACTTGGAGAGATCTTCCGCCCGTGCAAAAAGGGCGCCTTCAGGCGACTGAAGAAAGCGCGCTTCGCCCACGCTTTGGCGATTGATGCGAACCGCATACAGAACCTGTTGCAGCGAGGCAGAAGAGGTCGAGTCCGCGCCTTGGCCCTTCGAGGAAATGCACCATAGCAGCAGAGCGAGGAGGCTAATCGCCTGCCACCTGGATC
>JBKKAO010000255.1:0-10280 GCA_046714645.1 Burkholderiales bacterium
AAACGGGCAAACGGGCAAACGGGCAACGACGACCACCACACGAAAGCAGGCCGTGCCGCGCCGCGCTAGATTCAAGGCGATCGAGAATGACCCTCCGCGCGTCGTAAATCGCGCTCGTCGTCGCACCGCTCGGTGACTTCCGAATGTCTTACGAGAATCTGCGCATTTCCGTCGCCGGGCGTATCGCCAGGCTCACGGTCCACCGCCCCGACAAGCTGAACGCGCTCAACCGCGCCACCATCGACGAACTCGATCGCGCGATTGAGGAGCTGGGTGCGTCACCCGACGTCGACGGCATCATCGTCACCGGCGAGGGGCGCGCCTTCGTGGCGGGCGCGGACATCGCCGAGTTGGCGGCGCTCGATTCCGCGGACGCGTACGCCTTGTCGCAGCGCGGCCAGGAGGTGTTCGCGCGTTTCGAAGCGAGCCCCAAACCTGTCATCGCCGCGGTGAACGGATTTGCGTTAGGCGGCGGGTGCGAGCTGGCGATGGCCTGTCACGTGCGCATTGCGGCCGACACCGCGCGGTTCGGGCAGCCCGAGGTGAAGCTGGGGTTCATCCCCGGTTACGGTGGCACGCAACGCCTGCCGCGATTGGTGGGTCCCGGACATGCGGCGCAGTTGTTGCTCACCGGTGAAATCATTGACGCGGCTGAAGCAGCCCGGATCGGGCTCGTCAACCGCGTCGTCCCGATCGCCGAATTGCTGTCGGTGACTGAAGCATTGCTCCAGCAGATGATCGCCAATGCGCCCGTGGCGCTCTCGCGAATCCTCGACGCCATAAGGCGCAGCGTCGATGCGCCGACAACGGCGACGTACGCACTCGAGTCGGCCACGTTCTCCGAGCTGGCCGGCACGGAGGACGTGCGCGAAGGCACGGCCGCGTTCCTCGAGAAACGCACACCCCACTTCAGCCGGCGCTGACGGCTGATGGAACTGACCGCTGCGACTCCGGGTGAGGGGCTCGCATCCTCGAGGCTCGCCTCTTTGATGCAGTCGACCGCAAGATTGCGCCGCATTACGGCGCGCGACTTCCGGAACCTGGCCGAGGTCTCGGTCGAGGTTCCTGAAGCCGGCCTCGCGCTCGTGGGCGACAACGGTCACGGCAAGACCAACCTTCTCGAAGCCGTCTACTACCTCCATCTCTTCCGGTCGCTCCGCGGCGCACGTGATGTCGAATTGGTGCGTTTCGGCTCGGCGGGATTTCACGTGTCGGCCATTGCCGATGGCACGCGCTGGAACCGGCTTGGCGCCGGGTTCGAGCGCGAAACAGGACGGCGGCGCATCCTCCTCGACGGCGTGCCGTGTGAGCGGGTCAGCGAAGCACTCGGCGCGTTGCCCTCGGTCGCGTTTTCACCCGCCGACGTCCTGCTCGTGGCCGGTGGACCTGCCGCGCGACGACGCTGGCTCGATGTGACGCTGGCCGCAACGTCACCTCGGTACCTGACGGCCCTGCGCGACTATCGCGCGGCGCTCGCCCAGCGCAATGCTGCTCTCCGGGCGCGATCGCGATTGTCACCCGCGTCTGTGTGGAACACCGCACTGGCCGCTCACGGAGCGACGCTCACGGTCGCGAGGGCTTCGTTCCTGGCGTGGGCGCGGCCGCGCGCACTCGATCATGGCGGCGCTCTTGGGGAGCGGGGCGCGCTCGAGCTGCGGTATCGCACCGGCGAGGCACTCCCGGCTGACGCGACAGAGGATCAGGCGCGCGACGGTCTCGCCGCAGCCCTCGCCGCTGGAGCCGACCGCGACGCCGAGCGCGCCATGACCCATCATGGTCCGCATCGAGACGACGTTGAACTGCGACTGGCCGGTGTATCGTTGCGGCGCTTCGGGTCGGCTGGGCAGCAGCGCACAGCGGCCATTGCACTGCGACTCCTCGAGTGTGAGTGGCATCGCGAGCAGGGTGGTTGCGAACCGATCCTGCTGCTCGACGATCCGGTGGCCGAGTTGGATCGGGGACGATCGGCGAGAGTCCTCGCGTTGCTCACGTCGCAGGCGGCGGGTCAGGTCCTGCTGGCCGTGCCGCGCGAAGACGACATTCCCGCTGCGTTGACCTCGCTTTCGCGCCGCCGCGTCCGGGAGGGCACCGTGGAGCCGTACCATGCCTAACAAGTCTGACAAGCGCCCCGAGCCCCTGGCGGCTACCTTGCGCCGGTTCCTCGACAAGCAGGGACTCGCCAAGCGCGTTGGACAGGCGACAGCGCTGGAGGCGTGGCCGTCCGTGGTGGGGCCGGCAGTGGCCGCCGCCGCCCGGCCCCTTTCCGTCACCTCCGACGGCACGCTGATCGTCGCGGTGCGCTCCGCGGCCTGGATGAACGAGCTCTCGTTCATGGAGCGCGATCTGCTCGAGGCGCTCAACCGAGCGAACCCGACCGCCCCGCTGTCGCGAATCAGGTGGCAAATCGCACCGTAAGGCCTTGAACTTTCAAAGGTTAGGATTCGCCTGCAAGGTTGATTTCAGTGGCTCCGATCGGTTATTTTTCAGCCCGCTGATCCAGGCTGTTTCGCCGTTTCTTCGGCCCGTTTTTTCGCCCGAATCCCCCGCCTCATGACGCAGCAGTACGACGCCGGGAATATCCAGGTCCTGAAGGGACTGGAAGCAGTGCGGAAGCGCCCCGGCATGTACGTCGGTTCCACGTCGTCGCGCGGACTGCATCACCTGGCATACGAAGTCGTCGACAATTCCATCGACGAGGCACTCGCCGGCTACTGCGATCGGATCCAGGTCACGATCCAGTCCGACGAGTCGATCACAGTCGAAGACAACGGTCGCGGCATTCCTGTCGACCTGCATCCGACGGAGAAAATTCCCGGAGTCGAACTCGCCATGACGGTCCTGCACGCCGGCGGCAAGTTCGACAAGGACTCGTACAAGGTGTCGGGTGGCTTGCACGGCGTCGGCGTCTCGGTGGTGAACGCCCTATCCGAATCGCTCAAGCTAAGCGTGCGCCGCGATGGCCAACACCACTCTATGGAATTTCGCGACGGAGATCCGGTCGCTCCGCTTAAAATAGTGGGTCACACGGAGCGGCGCGGAACGGAAATTCACTTCATGCCCAGTGCGGCGGTCTTCGGCTCGGTCGAGTTTCACTACGACATCCTGGCGAAGCGGCTGCGAGAACTGTCTTTTCTCAACAATGGCGTTCGCATCGACCTGATCGACCAACGCAGCGGCAAGGAAGAAGTCTTTCAGCACGCCGGGGGTATTAAAGCCTTTGTGGAATATATCAATCGCACGAAGACAGTCTTGCATCCGCAGATCTTCTACGCCACTCGGCAGAAGGACGGCATCGGCGTCGAGGTTGCTATGCAATGGAACGATTCCTACCAGGAATCCGTGCTGTGTTTTACCAACAACATTCCACAGAAGGACGGCGGCACCCACCTCACGGCCCTTCGGGCGGCCATGACGCGAACGCTCAATCAGTACATCGAGCAACAAGAAGTCGCGAAGAAGGCCAAAGTCGAAACTACTGGCGAGGACATGCGAGAGGGCCTTACCGCGGTGCTGTCGGTAAAACTGCCCGATCCCAAATTTTCTTCGCAGACCAAGGACAAGTTGGTTTCCTCCGAGGTCCGCCCAGCGATCGAAGAATTTGTAACCGATGCGCTCATGGCGTTCATGCTGGAGAACCCGGGTAGCGCGAAAGTGATTTGCGGCAAGATCGTTGACGCCGCTCGCGCGCGCGAGGCAGCACGCAAAGCCCGCGACATGACCCGCCGTAAAGGAGTGATGGACGGTTTTGGACTGCCAGGAAAACTAGCGGATTGCCAAGAGAAAGATCCCGCGCAATGCGAGCTCTATCTGGTGGAAGGAGATTCCGCCGGCGGGTCCGCCAAGCAGGGCCGCGACCGCCGCTTTCAGGCTATCTTGCCTCTCAAAGGAAAGATTCTCAACGTGGAGCGCGCGCGTTTCGATCGTTTGCTGTCTTCCCAGGAGATCGCCTCCCTCATCACCGCCATGGGAACGGGTATCGGTAAGGACGAATTCAAGATCGAGAAACTGCGTTACCACCGCATCATCATCATGACCGACGCCGACGTGGACGGCTCTCATATCCGCACCCTTCTTCTCACCTTCTTTTACCGGCAAATGCCCGAGCTGGTCGAAGGCGGGCATATCTACATCGCCCAGCCGCCCCTTTACCGAGCTAAGCATGGGAAGGATGAACGTTACCTGAAAGACGATCATGAGCTTAAGGAGCATCTGCTCAGAATCGCGCTTAAGGATGCTGCTCTTATTCCTTCCCCTGGCCATCCCGGGTTGGAAAGTGAGACTTTGGCGAGCCTGTCTCGCGAGTTCATTCTCGCCGAAGCCGTCATCGAACGCCTATCTCGGCGCTTGGACAAGGACGTCCTGCAGGCGCTTATGGAAACCGATGACGTGGATCTATCGGCCCAGGAAACCACCCAAACCGCAGCGGAGAAACTGCAGCGAGCCCTTTCTAATCCAAGCATAACCATACACACGCGCTTCGACGAGACCAACGAAACCTTTGCGCTGCTCGTGCGCAAAGTGCAACACGGCAACGCCCGGTCCTTTCTCATTAACCGGGATTTCGTGGAAAGCGGCGACTATCTTCAGTTGCGCAAAGTCGGCAAATTGTTGTTTGGATTGGTGCAAGAAGGCGCCAAGGTCACTCGCGGACAAGAAGAGCAATTGGTGGAAAGTTTCCGTCAAGCACTCAACTGGTTGCTTGATCAAGCGCGCGGCGGGATGGCGGTCCAGCGCTATAAAGGTCTGGGCGAAATGAACCCAACCCAGCTGTGGGAAACCACCATGGACCCCACCGTTCGCCGTCTACTGCGGGCCCAGATCGAAGACGCCATCGCCGCAGATGAGATATTCACGACCTTGATGGGCGACGTAGTGGAACCGCGACGTGCCTTCATCGAAGCGAACGCATTAGGCGTGCGCAATTTAGACGTTTAAGCGGCCTTTCGGCGGGTCTTCGCTACGGACTCGCCGGATTCCTTGGTAGTTTTGGCGCGGGAGGCTTTCGCTTCATTCGCGCTGCCGGTCTTCTTCACAGACTCCTTATTCGCCCGAGCCTGGAACTCGAAGGTGATTTTCCCGCCCGCACCCTTCACCAAGAACGCTTTGAAGGGCCTCCCCTTCTTGGAAATAAATCGGGTGAACAAATTCGTTCGACCTTCTTTGAGTAGCTTCTCCATTTGCTCGCGCGCGATCTCCTGCTGGAGAATAATTTTTCCGGATCGGAAATCGCAACGCTTCGCGGGCGTGTTCTCGCACAAATAGCTCATACCATGCTCATAGACGGCGCCGCTGCATTTCGGACAGGTACCCAGGGACTGTTGACTGGAAAAATCGATCTCCTCGCCGGCTTCGTCAGCACTATTCTGGCCAAAATCGAATTCCAGCTTGAAATTGTCGTGCTCGGCATCGCGAACTATGCGCAGGATCGCGGCGAAGGGCCGGCCAATCTTAGAGCGGAAGCCTTGTAGGGGTCCCAGTTCGCGTTTGCTCAGTAATTCTTCCACTTCTGCGATCTCAAATTGCCGGCTGGCGGGCGTCTTGGTGATGGAGAAATCGCATTTCTCGCAGGCGAAGCGCCGGTAGTTTTCCTTCACTGTTCCTTTGCAGTGCGGGCACTTGGTCTTGAGCGTGGCGTAGTCGCCGGGAATCGTGTCGCTGTCGTATTCCTTGGCGCGCTTAACGATCTGGGCCGCGATGCGCGCGATCTCCTTCATGAACGTTTCACGCTTGAGCTTACCGCGCTCCATCTGGGAAAGCTTGTACTCCCATTCGCCCGTGAGTTCGGGTTGTGTCAACTCGGTCACCCCCAGGCCATGCAACAAGGTCATGAGCTGGAAGGCTTTGGCCGTTGGGAGGAGTTCGCGGCCTTCTCGCAAGAGATACCTCTCGATGAGCAAACCTTCGATGATGGCCGCGCGCGTAGCGGGAGTGCCCAAACCCTTCTGGGCCATGGCCTCGCGCAATTCATCATCCTCGATCAATTTTCCGGCGCCTTCCATGGCCGAGAGCAAGGTTGCATCGGAATAACGCGCGGGTGGTCTGGTTTGCAAGCCGAGCGCTTCGATCGCTTGCGTGCGCGCTGCCTCGTTCTTCTTCACTTCCACCAGGTTGGCATCCTCGCCCTGTACCTCCTTTCCGTAAATCTCCAGCCAGCCCGGTGTTACTAGAACCTTGCCCTCAGTCTTGAAGAGATGCTTCTCCACCTCCGTGATGCGAGTGGTAATCAGATACTCAGCGGCCGGGAAAAAGACAGCGAGGAATCGCTTGGCGATCAAGTCATAAATCTTGCCTTGCACCTCGTTCAAACTCTTGGGAACATCGAGGGTGGGAATGATGGCGAAGTGATCGCTGATCTTAGTGTTGTCGAAAATGCGCTTGTTAGGTTTTACCCCAGCTTGCTTTTGGATTTTGGCAGCAAACCGTTGATAGTTATTGTTCGCCTCCATGGACGAGAGTGTGTGCTTAACTGTCTTGAGATAATCCTCGGGCAGGTGCCGAGAATCCGTTCTCGGGTAGGTAATGGCTTTGTGCTTTTCGTAGAGTTCTTGCGCAATGGACAGTGTGGTCTTGGCGGAAAAACCAAAGCGTCCATTGGCTTCGCGTTGCAGAGACGTTAAGTCATAGAGCAAGGGTGAGAGTTGTGTGGAAGGTTTCGATTCCTCGTTAACCGTGCCCGTCTTGCCCTCACATGCGGCTACGATCGCCAAAGCAGCCTTCCGTGACCACAGGCGGTTCTCCTTGCGTTCGGAATCGTCCTCATCCTTCTTGAACTTCGGATCGAACCAGCGGCCCTCGTAGTCTCCTGCTTTTACCGCGAAGGTAGCGCGTACTTCCCAATACTCGCGGGACACAAACGCTTTGATGGCTTTTTCTCGATCCACGACAATGGCCAATGTGGGCGTTTGCACGCGACCAACCGTCGTCAAATAGAAACCGCCGCTCTTGGAATTAAAGGCGGTCATGGCACGTGTGCCGTTGATGCCTACGATCCAATCGGCTTCCGAGCGGCTGCGTGCCGCATTGGCGAGAGGTTCCATCTCCTCGCCGCCGCGTAGCTTGCCGAACCCGTCGCGAATGGCCGCCGGGGTCATGGATTGCAACCACAATCGCCGAATGGGTTGCTTGGCGTTGGCATGTTGCGCGATCAAGCGAAAGATCAATTCGCCCTCGCGTCCCGCGTCGCAGGCGTTGATAAGCTGCGTAACGTCCTTGCGCTTGATGAGTTTGCTGAGTAAGCGTAGCCGCTCTTCGCTCTTAGCAATGGGCTGTAGCGCGAACTTGCCCGGTATGACCGGTAGATGAGTGAAGGTCCATTTACCGCGCTTGGGATCGTCCTCCGCGTACATCTCCAGCAAGTGGCCCACGGCGGAAGACAGCACATAACGATCGGCTTCAAAATAACCGTCGTGCTTGGAAAACCCACCCAAGGCCTTTGCGATGTCGTTGGCGACAGAGGGTTTCTCGGCAATAATTAGAGCTTTAGCCATAGGGATCTGATTTACGAAGTACGGTTCCGATTAGACGCAAACGCCGGAAAAGGGCGCAGATGATAAGTGCAGCGACCATCTCGATGCAACTTTGGCCCCTTGTCTCACTGGCCAAGCGTCGTCAAAGGCAGGTCAACTCAAGCGTTGATAGAGACCTCCTGGTAGACATACGATTTGTCCCGAGAGCTCAAGATGTAGGAGTTGTGCGCTAAGCCGGTCGATCGGTAGCCCAGAGCGCTCACACAGGCTGTCAAGATCTACAGGATCGTATCCCAACGCCTTAAGAAGGCTCTCGTCGCCGCTAGAACGAGAGAGGTGATTTGTTTCGGTGCTGCTTACCCCGGCAACACCCCACCCCAATTCTTCTAACACATCTCGCGCCGTCTCCACCAATTTCGCGCCCTGTTTGATCAGAGCATGGCAGCCCTTCGATAGCGCAGAGTGGATGGAACCTGGAATGGCGAAAACCTCCCGGCCCTGTTCCCCGGCAAGCTGTGCGGTGATGAGTGACCCGCTTCCTATGGCAGCTTCGACCACCAGGCAACCCAAAGACAAGCCGCTTATGATGCGATTACGGCGGGGAAAGTTTCCAGCGAGGGGAGGGATGCCCAACGCGAATTCCGATAGCAATAACCCATCCGTCGAGATGGACCGGGCAAGATCGCGGTTTCGCGCGGGATAGACCCTGTCAAGTCCGGTGCCGACCACCGCGATACTGGAACCTGGGCCTAGCAAGCCACCCCGGTGAGCGCAAGCATCGATGCCTAGGGCGAGGCCGCTAACGATAGTCAAGCTCGCTTCACTTAAAGCTTGTGCGAAAGCGTGAGCGTTTTTTTCACCTTGCGCGGTGGGGTTGCGGCTACCGACGATGGCGAGCTTAGGAGTGCATAGCAGTTCTCTGCGACCTATGCCGTAGAGTAACGCAGGGGCATGGCTGATTTCCCTCAGCGCGGGTGGGTAGTCGGAAGACTGAATGGAAACTAGAAAGTGCCCTGGTTTTTGCAACCATTCCAAGGAGTTGGCAAGTTGAGCTGGGTCGCAACCCGCCTGAAGTTTTCCAGTAGCTGCATCCCCTACTACTGCGGCGGCCTGCGACTTTGAGGCGCCAAGCACCGCCTCGGGCGTGTCGAAGGCGGCGAGCAGTTTGAGGAGATGACTAGTCCCCAGTCCTTCTATTAAGGAGAGTCTTAGCCAATTCTCATTGTCGGATGATGTGGGGTTACTCAGGGATTGTGCACTACATCGTTGATATGTACGGGCCGGCTCGCGTTGAGTATTAAGGCGTAGGCCATGCGTGGAAACACTCGGAAGACCATCGCAACGCCGTAGCGCTCTTCTGGTAGTCGAAGCGTCCGTCCGGTATTCGCGGCCCTGACCACTCCCTCTGAGTGAAACAATCCCAGCACATGACCAACCTCTACTCCGTCTCGTCCGCCGCGATTCAGGACCACCACCGAAAGGGGAGGTATCTCGCCGACAGATCCATCGGAACCTGCGACCACTTTACCGTGGATTGGCTTGCTCGGCGAATGAGGTACGAAGGGGATGGCGGAAGCAGGAAGAGAGACCGCTAAACGGTCACCCGAGGTGATCTCTTGTTGCACCTTGGTAATCGTCCCTGAGCTCACATCGCCGAAGGAAGCCACCTCAAAGTTTCCTAGGTAGATGGCTTCATAGCCCAGCAGTTCTTTTGAATCGGGATCTTGAAACCGGCGACCCTGTCTATACACTGTCCAACGTCTCCCCTCGTTTTTCTTGACACCTTCCGCGTAAACGGTGTCCCCCGCCGTCACGACGACCCGGGCATCGGTCGTAGCGACTATCCGCGGTGCTCGTAGGACGGAATCGGGATCGACGAGCAGAGGTTTGGATAGGAAGGGTTCAATGAGCCGCGCCGGTAGTGTTGGAATCGGCGCGGCGGATAGGTCTTGAGAGCGAATCTGTGGCGATACCTTTTCCGCCCCGGACCAACGGGACTGTCCGCCATCCTCCATTCCTTCCAGCCGCAAGCGTGGCGTGGCGCCGCTTAGGTCGAGAATGATCACATCGCCTGGGTAGATCAGGTGAGGATTCTTAATATCCTCCTTGTTGATACCCCAGACATCGGGCCACCGCCACGGATTCTGCAAGAATCGCGCGGAAATATCCCAGAGGGTATCCCCCTTCTCCACGACATAGCGATCGGGAGGATTCTCCTTGAGAACCGCCGCGTCCTCGGAGGATGCGCTAATTGGTTGAAGCAACAGTGGAGTGGCAAGAAGTACAGCCGATATAATCCGTTTCATTGTGCGCATAGATCGTTAGTCTGACGGTGTCCCTTCTGCGTTTACGACCGCTCAGGGACGAATCTTTAAGAATTCTCCCCGCGTTTGAATCTCGAAAACATGGCACGACTCAATATCTTGGAATGGCCCGACCCGCGCCTTCATACCGTCGCCAAAAAGGTACGCTCGGTGGATGAGGCCATGCGTAGGCTGGTGAGCGATATGGCCGAGACCATGTACGCCGCGCCAGGTATCGGCCTGGCCGCTAGCCAGGTCGATGTGCACTTACAGATCATCGTCATAGACATTACCGAAACCCGAGACAGGCTAAATGTGTTGATAAACCCAGAAATGATCGAAACCTCGGGAGCCGCCGAATTCGAGGAGGGATGCCTGTCCGTGCCGGGGGTCTACGAAAACGTCGTTCGTGCCGAAAAGATCACTGTTCGTGCGCTCGACGCCAACGGCCAGGAGTTCACTCTCAATACCGAAGGCCTCCTAGCCGTGTGTATACAGCATGAGATGGATC
>JBKKAO010000256.1:0-3158 GCA_046714645.1 Burkholderiales bacterium
GATGGAGTTCAGATGAATCCAATGCGCACGCAATCGCCATCCGCTGAGCCGCTCTTCGTAGGCGCGCGGTTCGCGGTTGTCATAGCTACGCTGAGTCTTGCTCAGCATGCTCCAAGCGATAGGGAGCACCACTGCCAGCAGCATGCACCAATTCGCGATGGTCACCGTTTCTCCTTTTTTTATCGCACCTGAGGCAGTCCCTACAAGAACTGCTTACTCCATCGCAAGTAATCGTCGTTGCGCATCAGCTTCTTCATCCTCTCGTCCGAGGCCACCCCGACCAGTTCTTCGGGAGAGGTGCCTCGGCGTAAGGCACTCAGGGTTTCATAGACGGCCTGCACGGCGGCGGCGAAGGCTTGATGTCCTTGCAAACAGATGCGCACGCCACGCTCGCTCAGGTAATCCAAATCCATCATCTCCTTGCCCGCGCCACCGAGTATGAGGGGAAGTTTGATCTCGGAAGCGAGAGCGTCGAGATCGGATCGAGTCTTAATGCCGACGATGAAAATCGCATCCACACCCGCTGCGACATAGGCCTTGGCACGCGCGATGGTGTCAGCGAGACTCGAAATTCCCGGCGCACTCGTGCGTCCGGCAATCACCAGCGAAGAATCGTGCCGAGCGGCAAGCGCAGCCCGCATCTTGTCGGCGCCTTCCTCGATGGAGATTAAGAGCGGCTTGCCAGCGCTACCGAAAGCTTGAGGCAGGTCCGTGTCCTCGATAGAGAGCCCCGCGATGCCCGCGGTCTCCAGCTCCTCCACGGTGCGCATGACATTGAGCGCGTTGCCGTAGCCATGATCCGCATCGCACAGCAAGGGCAGATTGCCGGCGCGGCAAATGCGATGGGCTTGTTCGGCGAATTCCGAGAGCGTAATCAATATGGAATCGGGCGCGCCCAGTATCGTGAGCGAGGCGACGGAGCCCGCGAACATACCCACTTCAAAGCCCAAATCCTCCGCGATTCGCGCCGAGATGGGGTCGAACACGGAGCCGGGATAAACACACTTCTTTCCGGCTAGGATTTCTCGAAAACGCTCGCGGCGTTGAGACCAACGGGACATGCCAACCCTCCCCTTACCCTAACTTTCCAACCCACGAGAGCGCCTTGCTCATCGCCTTTTGCCGGTCAGCGCCGGCGAACATGATGGACAGAATAATCTCGTCGCAACCGGATACTTGCTTGAAGGACTCCAATTTGCGCTGGCACTGATCTTCGTTGCCGTGTAGTACCACCGCATCCACCATACCCGCAGACCAGGTGCCCTGCCGCGCTTCGGGATAACCGGCGGCGGCGAACATCTCCTGGTAGGCGGTCAGGCGTGGATAGTGAGGCAAGAACTCGTTTACACCCTGCTGCAACTCGGCAGGATCGGAGGTAATGGCCAAGAAAGCATGCGCAATCAGCTTGGGCCGTTGCCGGCCTAGTGTCGCGGCACCGCGCTCAAGAGCAGGCAGGGCAGCATCGCGCAGATAGGGCGCGGGACACAACCAGCTCACCGCGCCTTCGGAGATTTCGCCCGCCACCTCAAAAGATTTCGCTCTCAACGCGGAGATGATGATAGGGACTTGGGCGCCGTAGTTGAGCTTGGCGTGAACCTTGAAGTGTTGTCCTTCGTAATCTGTCTGCTGTCCTGTAAGCAAACTCTTTACAACCGCGACGAACTCACGCAAATGACTCAAGGGTTTTTCGTAGGGGATGCCGTAGCGGCCCTGCATCACCGTCGCGTGGCTAGGCCCCAGGCCGAGCACGAACCGCCCCGGCGCCATCTGCGCGATGTCCGCCGTTTGTTGAGCGACCACCAGAGGATGCCGCGGAAACGTCGGCACGATCGCCGTCCCCATTCGTATTCGCTGAGTGGTCACGGCCGCGGCGGCAAAGACCGTCAACCCGTCGGGTCCCGACCCGGTAGTCAACCATACGGTTGGCACGTTAGCAGCCTCCGCTTCGAGTATGGTCTTCAGCATCGCCGTGGCGGTGGGTTTGTGGATAGCGATGCCGACAGAATTCAAAGCCATGGGGTCTCCCTGTTCTAGGTGCTTGGCGAAACGCAAGAATCTAATGATACGAGCTTAACTCTTCTTCTCCGCGACCTTGAGCCCGCCCTTGCGCAGCCCCTCGAGCAGGCGCTCCAGGTACTCCGGCTGGAACTTGAAGCGCTTGTGCCAGTGCTCCCTGGCGTTGGCCTCGAAGCCGGGGTCGATCTCGTGGATGCGTTTGACGTAGGGCTTTGCCTCGTCCGCGCGCCCCAGTTGCCCGTAGGCGGCCACGATCATCGATTGTGAATGAGCGAGATCCGGCAGGTTTCCCCTCAAGGCCTTTGCCAGCGCCGCTGCGTACTCGCCTTTCCGATAGTGGTCGTGGAACGCGCCGTTGTGGTACCAGACTGGGAGATAAGGGTCTGGCGCCTTCGCCTGCTCGATCAGTGCGAGGCCCTTTTCCCACTCGCCGGCGTAGCACAGGTACAGGCCCAGCGAGGCGAATGCGGCCGACCCCTTCGGCGACAACTCGATTGCACGATCGGTCTCGGCCTTGAACGCGGCCAGCTCGCCGCGGAAGAAATGCGCCAGCGCCAGTGTCGAGCGGTTTAACGCTTCTTCGGGAGCGAGCCTCACGGCGCGCTGCGCAGCTTCGAGCGCGCGATCCATGGATCCGGGGCGCGGGTCGTAACCGAACTGGTATTCGCTACGGTAAACGAACGAAAGGCTCCCCCACGCCGCGGCATAGTCCGGGTCCACCTCGATCGCTTTCTCCAGGCAATCGCGCGCTCGACGGTAGGCCTCGAGCGACAAGGCGCGTGTGTATTCCATCCCCAGCAACACGCATTCGTAGGAGCTCAGCTCGCTGGGCGGCTTGCGTTTCGCCGCCGCCAAGCCTTCCTGCCGGAGCACCCCGTACTCGCTTGCCAGCGTGTTCACGATGCCTGCGGCAATCTCATCCTGGATGGCGAACACGTTCTTCGCCGTCAGCTCGCGATCGTAGGTCTTGCTCCAGACATGCGACCCAGTGCCGGTCTCGATGAGTTGCGCGCTCACCCGCAGGGTCTGCACCGAGCGCCGCACGCTGCCCTCGACCAGGTAGCGCGCGCCCAGCTCCTCGCCGACCTGGCGCACGTCCACCGCTCGGCCCTTGTAGCGGAAGGTGGAGTTGCGGGCGATGA
>JBKKAO010000257.1:0-5467 GCA_046714645.1 Burkholderiales bacterium
TGGGTATCGCGCATGTGCCGGAGAACCGCCGTTTGTTTGCGCAATTGAGCGTGGAAGACAATCTGCGCATGGGTGCCTTCGTGCCTTCGGCGCGCGCCCATTTCACTGAGCGTCTTGCGCGCGTGTACGAGATGTTTCCGCGCATGAAGGAACGGCGCCATCAAGCGGCCGGCACCCTGTCTGGCGGTGAACAACAAATGTGTGCCATTGGTCGCGCGCTCATGTCGGGTCCGCGCCTGCTCCTGTTGGACGAACCCTCCGCCGGGCTGGCGCCGATCGTCGTGCAATCCATTTTCGAAACCGTCAGCGCCATGAGCAAGCAGGGATACACCGTTCTGATCGTGGAGCAGAACATCCGCCAAGTCCTCAAGCTGGCCGATCGTGCCTACCTTCTGGAAGCCGGCCGCATCAAAGCCAGCGGAACGGCGGATCAAATCGCTCCACCCGAGACAATCAAGCAAATCTACTTGGGCCTATGAACGAAATCTTCGACATATTTCTACTTGAGTCCGTGCTGAACGGCCTGTTGTTCGGGGGTGTGCTCGCCCTGTTATCGCTGGGATTGAATCTCATCTTCGGCGTCATCGATGTGGTCTGGATTTGCTACGCCGAACTGGTGATGGCGGGAATGTATGCGGTGTACTACTTGTATACGGTCCTGGGCTGGCCCTTGTGGCTAGCCTTCGTCCTATGCATCGTGCTGGTGGCGTTGCTGGGTGCGGCGTTGCACCGGTTCATCATAGAACCCGTTCTCTCGGCGGAACCGATCAACCAGCTGCTGGTCACGGGCGGTGTGCTATTTTTGCTGCAAGGCGGGGCCACTCTCGCCTTCGGCATCGAGTTCAAGAACCTGGGCGTGCAACTTCCGCCCTTCAGCGTGGGCGAGATTTCTTTGAGTCTGGCGCGGATCGTGGCCTTTGTCATTTCGCTCGCTGCCATGATCGCCTTGTACCTCTTCCTGAGCCGTACCTATCTCGGCACGGCGATTCGTGCGATTTCCCAGGATCGCGCTGTCATGCCTCTCATGGGCGTCAATACACGCCGCATCTTCTTGCTGACCTCGGCGCTGGGCGGAGCACTGGCGGGATTGTCAGCCTGTTTGCTGGTGCTGCAGTACGACATCCACCCGGCCATCGGTCTTTCCTTCGGTCCCATCGCGTTTCTGGTGTGCGTCCTGGGCGGACTGGGCAATATGATCGGCGGCTTCATCGCTGCGTTTCTGTTCGCGCAGTTCATTGCGGTGGGCGGCTTCTTCTTTCAGCTGGAGTGGGGTTATGTGATCGCCTTTCTGTTCTTCATCGCCGCGATGTTCTTCAGGCCGCAGGGACTGCTGGGAAGAAAATCGTGACGCGAGCATTGCCGGTCATCGGAATCGCCGCGCTGGCCCTGCTTCCATTTACCGGCATCGGAGCCTACCCGATACATTTGCTCATTACATGTCTGCTTTGGGCCTTTGTCTATACCAGCTGGGCCATCATGGGGCGGCTTGGCATGGTTAGTTTTGGTCATGGCGCGTTCCTGGGTATCGGCGCCTATGTATCGGTGATGGGCTGGAATTATTTCGGCCTCAGTCCCTGGGCAGGCCTGGTGTTCGCGCTACTCCTCACCACGGTAGTCGCGTGCGTCATCGGTTATCCGTGCTTCCGGCTCAAGATCGTCGGACACTACTTCGCGCTGGTCACCCTCGCACTGTCCGAAGTGGCGCGCATGCTCATCGTGGCCTTGCGCGACCACACGGGAGGCTCACTGGGCGCCACACCCAAGACCGCGCTGGCGGATCGGGCGATCTCGCTCGCAGCCTTTCAGTTCTCCTCCAAGCTTCTCTGGTTCTATCTCATGCTGGCGATTTGGCTGTTCGGCCTGTGGGTCTGGACGCGGGTGGACCGTTCCATGGCGAGGCTCGCCCTGGAAGCCATCAGCCAGGAAGAGGACGCGGCCGCATCGGTCGGCATCGATGTCACGCGGCTGAAGCTCGGCATCACCGTGCTTTCGGCATTGCTGACCTGCGCCGGTGGTGTGTTCTACGCGCAATATCAACTCTACGTGAATCCGGAAACAGTGTCCGGGATCGGCGTGAGTCTGCAGATGGTATTCGGTGCCATCGCCGGCGGAATGTACGCGCGCCTGGGCCCCACCATCGGCGCGGCATTCACGCTGTTGCTTGCCGAGTCGCTGCGGCTGATTTGGGGCAACGCCGTCCACGGACTCGACACCCTGATCTACGGATCGATACTGGTGCTGTTCATCATCTTCATGCCGAAGGGAATCGCCGGTGTCGCGCTCGACGCGTGGCACCACCGCTTGCCGGCCAGTCCAACCAAACCCTGACGGTTATACACGTCGAATCCTTTCAGACCGGCACATTGAAAACACTCCTCACTTTTGCACATCTGGTTGACTGGATCACCGACAAATTCGCCGCAATCGCGAAGTGGGCAGTATTTCTGTCGTGCTTCATCAGCGCGGCAAACGCCATCGTCCGTTACACCTTCAACTACAGCTCGAATGCCTGGCTCGAGGTCCAGTGGTATATGTTTGCCGCTTGCGTGATGCTCGGCGCGGCGCAGGTGCTCCGGGTCAATGAGCACGTGCGTGTGGATGTGATCTATTCGCACTTTTCGAGCCGCGGGCGCGTGTACATCGACTTGTTTGGCCTGTCGTGCTTCCTGCTGCCGGTCATGGCCTTGATGTTCTATTTTTCCTGGCCGCTTTTCGTTGGCATGTTTGTCTCGAATGAAGGGTCGGCCAACGCCGGGGGACTGCTGCGCTGGCCGGCGATGCTCATGCTGCCGCTGGGATTCATGCTGATGATTCTGCAAGGCGCCGCCGAGATCATCAAGCGCATCGGCTGGCTAGTGCATGCCTACGAGATGGACCTCCAATATACGAGACCGCTGCAATGAGCGTGGAGCACTTTCCACCGCTGATGTTCGCGGGCCTGATCCTGGTCATGCTCATCGGGTTTCCGGTGGCCTTCTCGTTGTCGGCGCTAGGTCTGCTTTGTGGTTTTATCGCCGTCCAAATGGGTTGGTTCCCTGCCGCTTTCATGGGCAACTTGCCGTTCAACGTGTTCGGCATCCTGTCCAACGACTTGCTGCTGGCGATTCCCTTCTTCACGCTGATGGGCGCCATCCTCGAGAAATGCGGCTTGGCCGAGGACATGCTCGACTCCATGGGCCAGCTGTTCGGGCCGGTCCGTGGCGGCCTGGGCTATTCGGTGATCTTTATCGGTTTCATCCTTGGGGCGATTACCGGTACGGTGGCGGGACAGGTGATCGCGATGACCATGATCGCCCTGCCGGTGATGGTGCGTTACGGCTACAAGATGCGCTATGCCACCGGCGTACTCGCGGCCTCGGGTACGATCACCCAACTGGTGCCGCCCTCACTGGTGCTGGTGGTGCTGGCCGATCAACTTGGCCGCCCAGTAGGCGATATGTACAAAGGCGCCTGGGGGCCAGCGATTTTGCAGGTGTTGCTGTTCGCGCTCTACACCTTTGTGCTGAGCCGCCTGCGCCCGCGGGATTTGCCAAGCCTCCCGCCAGAGGCGCGCACACTCTACGGCTGGGCACTTTGGAGGAAATGCCTGCGCGGCATCATTCCTTCAGCCCTGCTCATTTTTGCGGTGCTGGGCAGCATGGGTGGCTTGCCTGGTATGGACACCGCCATCGCCACACCGACGGAGGCCGGCGCCATGGGGGCGGTGGGGGCCTTCATTCTGGCTGCCGTGCACAGGCGGCTTTCATGGCCACTCGTCAAGGAAGGCATCACAGGCACGATGCGCATCACGGCAATGGTGGTGTTCATTCTGATTGGTTCGCGCGTGTTTTCTCTGGTATTTCAAGGCGTGGACGGCGGGCTATGGGTCGAGCACCTGTTTAGCGGCTTGCCCGGTGGCCAGATCGGTTTCCTCATCGTCGTCAATATCTTCATCTTCTTTCTGGCCTTCTTCCTCGACTTCTTCGAGATTGCCTTCATCATCCTGCCGATGCTCGCTCCGGTAGCAGACAAGATGGGAATCGATTTGATCTGGTTCGGTGTACTGCTGTGCGTCAACATGCAAACCAGCTTCATGCATCCGCCCTTCGGCTTTGCGCTGTTTTACTTGCGCGGCATTTCCGACACCCTGTTCACGAGCGGCACCTTGAAAGAGAAGGTGAAGTCGACCGACATCTATATGGGAGCCATCCCCTTTGTTCTGCTGCAACTTGTTCTGGTTGTGATCGTGATCTTCTTCCCGCAGACCGTGACCGTCTTTCTCGACAAGAAAGAGAACATCGACATCGACAAGATCAGGATCGAAATCCCCGCGCAGGAGGAGCCGGATTCGGCGGGTGACCAGAAGCAGATTCGGGAACTTTTTGGGGAACCTTCCCAGGTCGAGACCAAGCGTGGCCAATCTGGCGATGGCCGTGGTAAAAAGGGTTCAACTGGCGACGCCACCCCTTAGAACGAGCACTGGCAGGACAGAAGCAGAACAACGCTGGGTGCAGGTGACCCTCGAGTTCCCGCAAGCGCTTGGAATCCATGCCGGGGAACCTGATAAAAGCCGGCCGAACCCGGCGAGATCAAAACCGCACTATCGCTTGCGCGGCGAACAGATGACTACCCTCCACCTGCGAGCCTGAGCCGCGCTGCTCACTAAGGCTGTATTGCAGCTTTACTTGCGCGTGAGTACTGTAGCGATAACCCAGCGCGAGATCCAACCTCCCCGTATCGCGATCCCAGGAGGTGCCGAGACCGGGAGTATCGCCGAACCAAAACTGGTTCAAGCGCAAGGCACCCCAGATCTGCGGATGGAATTTGTACTTGCTCTCGATGTAGCCGCTCAACACTTCCACTGAACCTACGCGCGGGACATCGAAGCTCGTGTGGATCCATTCGCTCCAGACCTGCAACGCACCGTGCGCGAAGCTTGCGTCAAGGCCCCAGCTTCTCTGTTGGAAATCATTCACGCCGGAGCCAACGGGGAGGGTGGTCCGGGCAGCATCCTGCAAATATGGACCGCGACTGAAGGATACTCCAGCGGTCCACTCCGGCACCGGACGCCAGCCGAGACGGCTGGACAGCGTGGGCCGCGTTTGGAATCCATCGCTGATCGCATCCCAGGTCTCAGGACGGGAGGAAAGCGAGGCATTTTTCAACTCTATGGCATAGTCCAATTCATCGACTTGGCCCACCAACGCCGCGCCGGTGGCGTAGGAGGGTCCCCAAACGATAGGAACCCACTCGGCTTTGTTGTCCGCCACATTGCGGCGTGCGGCAAACTTGGCCAGATCACCGGGGGCGAAGCGATCTGTAATGGGCACCATGTCGTCGTAAGGCATGGGCGCCGTGATCAAGGGATTGTCCCAGGAGAGACTGCGCGCCGCCCAAGCACCAAATACGGTGGCGAACTTGCCCACGCGCAGGCTAAGCCTTTCAGCTTTTAGCATTTGGATTTGCGCGAAATACTCATCTAACCGAA
>JBKKAO010000258.1:0-6417 GCA_046714645.1 Burkholderiales bacterium
ATGGCATCGGCAAAGTTCTCCACCATCAGCACATAGTGATTGGCCTGGGGATAGATCGTTTCCTCCAGACGTGATCCTTCATTCATGCGAATCGTGACGCTGGCCTGGTCGTAGACACCGGCATTGAACGGGGTGTCCATTCTCGCCCAGCCCTTGTCGCCGTGAAAGGTCATCTGCTGGCGCCGCGCGGTCTGCGTGCCGCAATAGAAGGAAAGCGAAAAGTCCTCGAAATCCACCCAACAGGAGGCGAAGCGATCGGTGCGAAACTCAGGATCCCAATCGATGCGCGCACTGGCTGACACGGGTTCCTTGCCGGTGGCGAAACGCGTGGTGACCACGGGATAGACGCCGATGTCACGCAAGCCGCCGCCGCCCAGCTCTCGCCGGTTGCGGATGTTGGCGGCGTCCCGGTTGTCGTAGGCGAGTGAACCTTCCACGACGCGCAGTTTGCCCAGACGCCCGCTGGCGACCAGATCGCGCATCATCTGCCATTGCGGATGGTGCACCACCATGAAGGCTTCACCAGCGATAACCCCCTTCTTGTCGCGCGCTTCGATTAGAGCGTTGACCTCCTCCGCCTTCATGGCGATGGGTTTTTCGCACAGCACATGCTTGCCGGCTTCGATCGCCTTGCGTGTCCATTCGACGTGTAGCGTGTTTGGCAGAGGGATGTAGATGGCATCCACCTCCGGCGCCGCGATCAGATCTTCGTAGCTGCTGTAGAGATTGGTGATGCCGAAACGCTCGCAGACCACCGAGCCCTTGGTCGGATCACGGCTGGCGAGTGCTGCCAGTTCGCCGTTGCGCGAAAGCTGAATGGCCGGCATGACCAGATCCCTGCCGATCTTTGCCGTGCTTAGAATTCCCCAGCGGATGCGAGGCATAGTCTTCTCCCGTGTTGGTTAGCACGCCGATTGTAGACGCTCACCGCACACCTTCAGAACGTGGGATACGTCGCGCTTCGCCAGCGATTAACTCGGGAGAATCGAAATCGTCCCCGGTATATCGAGCTGGTTGAATGCGCTCCGGCGGTGGATGTCCAGCGCGACGTGATGGACCGAATGCGCTTTAAACCTCTTGCTCGTGATGTGAAGACGATGGCCTTAAGGTAGAGCGCCGTTTGAGCATCAACAAGATGCATAGCGGCGCGCCCGCGGCGAGAACATGTTTGAGGGAATGCCCGCTCAGCCATTGCCCCGTCCCATCGAAAATCTGGCGGTCCCAACTCTCCGCGAGCTTCGCCGCGACATAGAAACCTAAACCGTAGAGCAGATAGTGCCGGTGGCTATATTGGCCCTTGAAAAAAATAATCAGAACCGGGATGGCCAGCAGCGGGCACAATTGCACCCAGACGTAGAGCCGAAGATCTCCCGAGTAGGCCCACCAGATAACGCTTCCCGCGCCGATAATCAGCGCGGGTACGAGCAGCGCAATCTCGAACTTCGGCTCCAAATGTTCGCTTAGCATAGCGACAAACAACCCCATGAAAGCCGCCGTCATGGGAATCCGGTCCCACACCAGGGTCGCGATGTTGGGCTCCCAATGGAAATAGGCGGAGCCGAAGCAAACCAGCGCGATCCCGGCGAAGAGAGTGCCCCAAGAAGTGCGTGTTACCACCGATTTATCCTGCAATACATGGCGCAGCCCAAGCAGGCCCACGAGTAAGAAAGGCAAATTGGAAAGCACGTTTACCGCATTGGGGATGCCGCCGAGGGTTCGTTGATCGGCAAAGCCGTGGTATCCGGGATCCTGGCCGATGGGCTCGGCAGCCGTCACGAGCGCGATCAGCGGCAGGAACAGCACGGCCAAAAGCAGCGCCTCGCGCCAGTGCAGTCTCATCTACGCCCTCACCAATCGCAAAATCGTCTCCACGTTGAATGCGAGGCGCTCCTCGAGCGCTTTGGGTGCCATCAAATCTTTGTTGAAGATGATCGAACTCCTATGCCGGTTGGTTACTATAGTCTTTCTCGCTCACTCAACGGTGCTTCCCACATGTCTGACACGCCCACCATCGACTGCGTTATCGAGGGCCAGGTGGCTCGCCTGGTCCTCAGCAACCCGCGCCGAGCCAACGCGCTCAGCATGGCCATGATCGAGCAACTGGATACGGCCCTGGCTCGTATCGAGCGCAGCGCGGTTCGCGTCGTGCAGATTCGCGGATCCGGCGAACGTTTCTTCTGCGCCGGCGCCGATATCGGGGAATGGGGCCCGCTGTCTCCCGAGACCATGGGCCGGCATTGGATCGGCGAAGGCAATCGAGTGTTCCAGCGCTTGGCCCATCTCGGCGCCGTGGTGATCGCGCAAATCAACGGGGACGCCTACGGAGGCGGGCTGGAAGTGGCATTGTGCGCGGACCTTCGCCTCATGGCGGATCGGGCGAAGCTGGGTTTTCCCGAAGTGGGCATCGGCGCCATTCCTGGATGGATGGGTTGCACGCGCTTGCAAAGCGTGATCGGACCTGGACGCGCGAAGCAAATGATTCTGAGCGGTGAACCCATCGACGCGTCCACCGCGGAGCGATGGGGCTTGGTGAACGAGGTTCTATCCGATGATCAACTGGAGAATCGAGTCCAGCAACTGAGTGCCACTATTGAGTTAAAGTCTTCGACCGCCATCAGCGTGGCGAAGCGAATGCTGAACGCGAGCTTGGATACCGAACGCTTCGCCGTCCTGCACGAACTGGCCGCGAGCGCCGTGAAGGCCTCGCCCGATGCGGCGGAAGGAGTCGCCGCCTTTCGCGAGAAACGCAAGCCTAGGTTTCCGGGGAACACATAGTCGCTTATGCCGCTAGTCTAGTAACCCCCGCGCATTCCCAGTGCGCCTAGGTATCGAAGCCGCTCGGCGTATCGCACCAGGTAAATGAGCATGATCACGAAGCAGGCTAGCACGAACACTTTGTTGATAAACCAGTTGGTACGCCAGAGCGTCCATTCGGGCGCGGATAGAAATATCCAGAACTTCGTCACAACAATCGCAATTTCCACCACGGAGACGCACAGCGCGAAGCCGTAGGTATGGCGGCGCCAATTCAGTAGCGACCAGCCTAACGCAATGTGCACCACCCACCATAGATCCCACATGATGTATTGATCGAAGGGCACGCCTTCGTTCAAAGCGAAGGCGACGGGAAATAGATATTTGATAACCACCGTCCACGCGGCCAAGATGAAGAGGAAGTGGGCTAGAAACCGGACCATGGTGTGTTAAGCCAGCTTGAGCGCGGCTTCGCGCGTGAACCGGGCGATGGGTATGTTCGCGGGGCAGTTGCCCAAACATGCCTGGCTCTCGCAGCTCATGCAGGCGCCGGCGGCTCCCTCCAACGCGGCGTATTCGTTTTTCGCGAGCGCCACATCTTGGTAGTCCACCGCGTACATTCTTGTGCGCAACACCTCAGAAATAGCCACGCCGGCCGGACAGCTTTCCTCGCAACGATTACAGCCCGGTAAACAATAGTTGCCCGCGCGCATTTCGGCATAGCGATGCAGCAAGTCCATGTCTTGTTGGCTCGCCTTCGTGCCGCCCGAGGCGGCGACGTACTCGTCAATATGCTCCTTGCTCGTCATAGAAATCAACAGTGCGTCCACGTTCGGGTTCGACAGCACCCAGCGAAAGGCGGCCTGGGAGAAAGTCCCGCCGCTACGCTCATAGGGCCGCATATCATTCATGCGCCCGCCCATCAACGTCTTCATGGCGAGCACGCCGATGTCTTTCTTCTTCGCTTTTTCCAGAATCGGCGGTAGGCCGGGTTGAAGGGACGCCCAATGAAACGTATGCCGGATCTTGTCGGTAAAGGAAGGATCCTGCGCGAAACTGTAGGCCACCAAAATGACATCCACGAGATTGTTGTCGATGGCGTAGTCCAAGCACTCGGCCAAATGTCCGCCATGTCCCGACATGCCGCGAAAGCGAATCTTTCCCTGGCGTTTGGCCAGCTCGGTGAATTCCCGCCACTCCGGGTTCTTCATGCGATCGACATCGTTTACCGCATGGTTGAAGTAGATATCCACGTAGCTGGTGCGCAAGCGCTTAAGACTGGCCTCCAAGGCCCTCATCATCTCGCCGCGCGTGTCGCCGGCGCCCGCCTTGGTCTTGGACGTGAGATAGACCTGCTGCCGCCTGCCCAGCAGCGCCTCGCCGATGGCCTCCTCCGCGCTGCCCCCGCGGTAGCTCTCCGCGGAGTCGAAGTAATTGATGCCAGCAGACAGGGCGTGGCGTACGAGCCCTGGATCCGTCAGACTCGCCGAACCGAAGGAGATGTCCGACACCTTGAGTTCCGTCCGGCCCAGGCGTAGGTAGCGGCGAATACGCGGGGCCGCTTGGGATGCCCCGGTGCTTACGAGACCGGTCGCGGCCAGCGCCGTGCCCGCGCCCAACGAAAGAAAATCCCGGCGATCTACCATGATGTAGCCTCACGCATCGGCAATGGGAAGGACGTTACTCTAAGCCTTTTTCCGCTGGCCGGGACAACTCGTTCGTTAGGGGATGCCAGCAAGACGAAACTGGCGAGATTCCTGGTATTCTTTAAGAAGAACCAAAATATGCCACCTCCGGCCACGCTCGACAACCAGATTTGGTGTTTGCGCTGCACGCGGGCGAGGGGCTTTCTTTCGGCAGGGGATTGAGCGCCGAAGACGAGCCGGGACCTCTGGGAGAAAGATCTCACCGGTTTCCATCGCGACCTGGATCGACGTTGGCCTACCTGACTGCGCAAGCGTAGGGGGTCTACGCCTAGTGAAAGGGTGTTGGGCTGGACAGCAGATCGCTGAATAGGTGCGCGGACAACGGCAGGCTGAACAGAAATCCTTGCATGTTCGAGCAGCCACGTGCCAGCAGAAACTCGCGCTCCTGCTGGGTTTCTACCCCCTCGGCCACCACGTTGAGCTTGAGCTCGCGAGCGAGCGCGATTACCGCGGAGGCGATCGCCGAGTTGTCCTGATCGCCGCCGACGTTCTTGACGAAGCATTGATCGATCTTGAGGGTGTCCACGGCCAGGCGTTTCAAGTACATCAGGGACGAGAAGCCGGTGCCGAAATCATCGATCGCAATGTGTATCCCCAGCTTGCGCAGCTGCTGCAGCGCCGAAAGCGCCAAATCCAAGTCCTCTATCAGTAGGCTTTCGGTCACTTCGAGCATCAGATATTGCGGCGCCAAGCCGGTCTCGAGCAAGACCTGCTTCACCGACTCGGTAAAGCCCGGCTGGCGAAGTTGTACGCTGGAAATGTTCACCGATATGGGAATGGGCGGCAAGTCCGCAGCCTGCCAGGCGCAATTCTGGCGGCAGGCACTGCCAAGAACCCAGTCGCCCAGCACGCTGATCATCCCGGTTTCTTCCGCCACACCAATAAACTCGCTCGGCATCAGCAGACCCTTTCGGGGATGCTGCCAACGCACCAGCGCCTCGGCGCCGATCACCCGGCCGGCGGCATCGTCCCACACCGGCTGATAGTGCAGAATAAACTCGCCCTTCTCCAAGGCGCTATGCATGTCGTTTTCCAGCTCTAAACGCGCGAGGCCGACGGCATAAATTGACTGGTTGTAGAACTGATAGCGCGCGCGACCGAGTCCTTTAGCGTGGTACATCGCGGCGTCGGCATGCTTAAGCAGTGTTTCGATATCCTCGCCGTCAGCCGGATAGAGGGCGATGCCGATGCTCGCCGACACCAAGACCTCATGGCCGCCGATGCTGAAGGCTTCCCGGAAAGCCTCGAGGATACGTTGCGCGACCCGCGCCGCGTCGCGGGGTTCGGCGATATCGGCGAGCAGCACGATGAATTCGTCGCCTCCCAAGCGCGCGACACTGGCGCTATGGCCGGGCTCGCCGCGGGTGACCGAATCCTCGCCGCGTACGCAATGGCTGAGGCGCTGCGCGGTGCCCTGCAGCAGCAGGTCGCCGTTGGTGTGTCCCAGGGTATCGTTGATGCGCTTGAAGTGGTCGAGGTCGATGAATAACGCCGCCACATGTTTGCACTCGCGCTTGGCATGCTGTATCGCCTGGGACAGTTGCGTCGTGAACAGCATGCGGTTAGGCAATGCGGTGAGCGCATCGTGGAAGGCAAGCTGGCGGATTTCCTCTTCGGTGCGCTTGCGCTCCGTGATGTGCTCGAAGGACAGCAGAATCCGCTGGGTGTTGTGGACAGGGTCGTCAATGCCCCGGGCATTGAGGAGCATGCTGCGCCGGCCCAAGGGCGGGAATTCGTCCTCGACCTGGAAATCTTCCACGCGAGTGTTCTGGGGCAGGATTTCCTCCAGCAAGGTGTGCAACCGGGGAATCTCGAATTGGCGCTTGCCCAAATCGACCAGGGATTTGCCTACCGTCTCGGCGGGCACGACGCCAAAGACGCGATAGAAGGAACGGTTGGCGCTTTCGATGCACAGTTGGGCGTCGAGCACGAGCAGCGGTTCACGCACGTTCTCGAG
>JBKKAO010000259.1:0-4870 GCA_046714645.1 Burkholderiales bacterium
GAAGGAGTACGTCCCTGGGGCAACCCCATGGGCGCGGCCCAGTTTGGCTCGACCTTTTTCATGATCACCGGTTTCCATGGCACGCACGTGTCGATCGGCGTAATTTTCCTGGTCATCGTGGCAATAAAGGTCTTGCGGGGAGATTTAGATAAAGAGAGGCCGGGCTTTTTGACCGGCAGGAAGGGAAACTACGAGATCGTCGAAACCATGGGTCTGTATTGGCACTTCGTCGATCTGGTGTGGGTATTCATCTTTGCATTTTTCTATCTTTGGTAGAGGAGACCATGGCACACGTGCAGGGGCAACAGCATCCGATTGGCATCTATCTCAAGATCTGGGGATTACTGTTTATTCTCAGCGCCGCGTCCTATATGGTCGACTACCTCCACGTTCAGGGGTATCTCAGGTGGTTTCTGATCATCACGTTCATGTTGCTGAAGGCCGGGCTGATCGTTGCCGTCTTCATGCACATGATTTGGGAGCGCTTGGCCTTGATGTATGCCATTTTGGTCCCGACATTGTTGTTGATGACACTTTTGGGCATCGGGGCGCTTGAAGCGGACTACACGTTTTTTACGCGGGGTGCATTCTTCGGACCTTCGCCCTGAGCGATGACGGTAGGGGACATGATCGGTCCGCAATTTTCGCGGCCCTGTTGATTGAGCACTATTGGAAGATGCTCCTCTGAGAGCTCTCGCAGCGTTATGTCTTCTGATGGCAACGCTCGTGGGTTGCGACCTCCAGCCGAAAGCGGGCTTCAAGGCCACGGATGTGACGGGCGCTGAATTCGCCCGTGATTTCGCACTGACGGATCACAACGGCTCGCCCCGCCGGCTCGCCGATTTCCAAGGGAAAATCGTCGTCATTTTTTTCGGCTTTACCCACTGTCCCGATGTGTGCCCGACCACCCTGGCTGAGATGGCCAAGGTGATGAAGCACATCGGGCCGGATTCAGCGGATCGCGTCCAGGTGTTATTTGTTTCCGTGGATCCAGAGCGGGATAAACCGGAGATTTTGAAGAACTATGTCACCGCGTTTCATCCGAGCTTCATTGGTCTTTCCGGGGATGTTCAAGCCCTCGCAAAGACTTCCAAGGAGTTCAAGCTAGTCGTCATCAAGAATGCCGAAACATCGCCCGGCAACTATTCGGTGGATCACTCGACGCAAACCTTTGTCTACGATGCGAAGAACAGACTCAGGCTCTTCGTGTCTCATGGCCAGATCAGCGAGGCGCTTGCTCACGATATCGCCGTCTTGCTGAAACAAGGTTAGCCGGGTTGCGCAACGCCGCTCAATGAGCGGCCTTTCTTCGAAGGCGGTCTGACTAGGCGGGCGCGTGAATGAGCACGCGCATCTTTTTCATCGCTTGTTGCTCGATTTGGCGAATGCGTTCCGCCGATACACCAAATTCGGCAGCAAGATCGTGCAATGTGGCGCTGTCGTCTTCGCGTAGCCAGCGGGCTTCGATAATGCGGCGGCTTCGCTCGTCCAAACTACCGAGGGCGCGTTGCAGGCCTTCGGCTTTGAGCTTCTCCGTTTGGTCGTACTCGAGTAGGTGGCCGGGTTCGTCGTCTTGGCTGGATAGATAGGCGATCGGACCATATCCATCTTCGTCATCGCTGGCGGGCTCTAGGGGTACATCCTGGCCCCCGAGCCGGGTTTCCATCTCCACCACGTCGGAACTGCGTACGTTGAGCTGCTCCGCCATATCGTTGGCTTCATCGCGGCTCATGGTTCCCAACCCCTTCTTCATACTGCGAAGATTGAAGAACAGCTTGCGTTGAGCTTTCGTGGTGGCGATCTTTACGATGCGCCAATTGCGCAGAATGTGCTCATGGATCTCCGCGCGAATCCAGTGCACGGCGAAGGACACGAGCCGGACGCCGCGGTCCGGGTTGAAGCGCTTTACGGCCTTCATCAAACCCACGCTGCCTTCTTGGATCAGGTCCGCGTGGGGTAGGCCATAGCCCAAATAACCTCTGGCAATGGATACCACCAGTCGCAGGTGGGACAACACTAACTGGCGTGCGGCTTCCAGATCACCCTCTTCCTTAAACTGGCGGGCGAGCCGAGACTCCACTTCCTCGCTCAAAAGAGGAAATCTATTGACCGCCTGGATGTAGGCGTCCAGGCTTCCAAGACTGGCAGGAACCGGAAACGCTACAGATAAAGCTTTGTTCATGTGGGACTTTCCTCCTTGTGCGGAGATTTTAGCACTCCCGGAGTTAGAGTGCCAATAGCAAAGAAGATTCCCAGAAAGTTAAATGTTCAGGCGCCAGAGGTGACGGCTCACCGAGAGCCAGGCGCCAAGCCATCCCAATAAGCCTGCCGACGCAAGCAGGGTCCCGGCGTCCCACGCGCTTAGGCCCTTGAGTCGGAACTGGCCGCTGTACAACACGGCTAGATCGCTCAGATGATAGTTGAGCCACATCGCGATTAGGAAGACCAGCAGGCAGGCGACGAGGGCTCCCCCCAAACCCTGTACCGTACCCGCATACAGAAAGGGCCGGCGTATGTATCCATGGGTGGCGCCGATGAGACGGGTAACTTCTATCTCTTCCTGTCTAGTGAGAATCTGCAGGCGGATGGTATTGAAGATAACCGCGACCACCGCCGCACCTAATAACACCGCGAGTACCGCGACTAAGGCTTTGCCTACGCGCAGCACTGCGTAGAGCTTTCTCGCCCACTCCGCGTCGACCTGAACGTGTACGACCTTAGGCCATGCGCTCACCGTCTGCCGAATACGCTCCAGCGTCTTGGGATTGTGATCTCTAGCGGTGACCACGAAAGCATCCGGCAGCGGATTTTGATCGAGCTGGCCCAACACATCGTCCAAATTGGTACTGGCCTTGAGTTCCTCCAAGGCTTTGTCACGAGGAATAAACCGGAATGTACCGGCATCCGTCAAACGCTTCAAATCCTGACCGACTTTGGATACTTCATCCGCGGAGGCGTCCACGGCCATGAAGAGACTCAGTTGGGGTTCACGCGACAGCTGTCTCGACGTGCCCTCCACGTTATCCAGGATTACGTAAAGAACGGTGGGAAGGCTAAGCGCGATGCCAATCACCGAAGCATTGAGAACGGCCGCGATGGGATGTGTGCGCAGCCGGGAAATGACCTCGCGGGCGGTGGCGAGTTGCTGATTGATCCAGGCGTTCATGGTGCGACGCGTCCTTCTTGAAGCGCGAGCACACGACCGCGCAGCCGCGCGATCACTTCCGGATCGTGTGTGGCCACCACACAGCTGACGCCGGCGGCGTTGAAGGCGCGCAGAAGCTCGGCGATCTCCATGGCGTAGGCGGGATCTAGATTTGCTGTGGGCTCATCAGCGAGCAGCACGCTCGGATTATGGACGATGGCGCGTGCGATGCAGAGCCGTTGCTGTTCACCGCCGGAGAGTGCTACGGGAAGCGAGTTCTCCCGAGTTAGCAGACCGACACGCTCCAGCGCAACCCGGGATCTACGAAGACCCTCGCTACGCGGCAGGCCCAGGATATCCAAGGGAAGCATTGCGTTGTCCAGCACTGAGCGGTCATAGAGCAATTTGTGGTCTTGGAAGACCAATCCGAAGTGGCGGCGAAAAAAAGGGATCGATCCACTGCGCAGAGCACCGACGTTTTGCCCATTCATCAAGATAGTGCCCGAGGACGGCCGTTCGATGGCCGCCATCAATTTGAGCACCGTGGTCTTGCCTGCCCCAGAGGGTCCCGTGAGCAATAACATCTCCCCGTTCTCAACAGCGAGGCTGGCGTCAGTAAGGGCGATGTGTCCGCCCGGATAGCGTTTGGTCACCTGCTGGAAACTAATCACGTCGCAATATTCTCACTTAGTCGAACAATGCGTCCACATAGTCCTTCGCATCGAATGGGCGAAGATCGTCAATGTCCTCCCCTACACCCACGAAACGAAGCGCAATAGGCTTATGCCGTGCGATCCCGGCGATGGCGCCGCCTTTAGCTGTGCCGTCAAGTTTGGTCAGCACCAAGCCGGTGAGCCCCAAGGCATCATCGAAGGCTTTGACCTGTGCGATCGCATTCTGCCCCGTGTTGGCATCGAGCACGAGCAGCACTTCGTGGGGTGCGCCGGGTATCACCTTGGTGACCACGCGCTTTACCTTCTTCAGTTCATCCATCAAGTGAAGCTGTGTCGGTAGCCGGCCCGCGGTGTCCGCCAACACAATGTCTATACCCTTGGCAATGGCCGATTGGAGGGTATCGAAGACCACGGCGGCGGGGTCTCCGTCTTGTTGGCTGATGACGGTGATGTGGTTGCGCTCGCCCCAAGTGCGTAACTGCTCCACCGCGGCCGCGCGAAAAGTATCGCCCGCCGCGAGCATGACCGATTTACCTTGTTCGCGAAAATACCACGCGAGTTTCCCGATGGACGTGGTTTTTCCGGCGCCATTCACCCCGGCCACCAAAATGACGAAAGGCTTCTTGCCGGCGGTCACAAGGGGTTGGGAAAGCGGAGACAGGAGTTCCAGCAGGCAATCCTTGAGCAGGCGCTTGACTTCTATTACCTGCGTGACGCGCTCCCGCGCCACGCGTTGCTTGAGTTGCGCGAGGAGATGCCCGGTGGTGGCGATTCCGATGTCGCAACCGATGAGGATGGTCTCCAGCTCTTCGTAGAGCGCGGCGTCGATCTTCGTGTGCCGCCCGAGCAACTGCCCGAGTTGGCTACCCAGCTTGCCGCGCGTTTGTGTGAGACCCGCCTTGAGCCGCGAGAGCCATCCCGCGGGCTTTTCTCCAGCGGGCGGTTTGTTAGACTTCAGGAAACCAAGCATGTCTTATGGTGGTCAGAGAGGTGGCAAGTGGCTCAGTGTTCCCTGCCTTTGGAAACTTCGTGGTGGAAAGTTAATGTAGCG
>JBKKAO010000260.1:0-5379 GCA_046714645.1 Burkholderiales bacterium
GACCAGCGCCGCCAGTCTGGGTTCTAGGTCGTTCGGTACCTCTCCGGGTCGCGGGGAGCTCTGGAGGGCCGTTACTCGACCCTTGGACTTCAGCAGGAGAAAGAATGCGAGAAAGGGTAGGGCCAGCGCCGCGACTCGCCAAAGGGTGTCATTCCCGCCGTGAAGAATTTGAAGCAATACGTAAGCTTCGAGTAACGCGCTACCCAGTACTAAGACGCCCACGGAACACTCCCTTGTATTAATGCGGTGTCCCCAGCCTGCAGCGGTCAAAATACAGTGACCTAACGATAGGGAAACCGAGTAGGCCATGGAAACGCAAGGAGTGTGCCGGTGAATTTTTTCTCGACAGGCCCTACCCCGCCAAGGTAATCCGGTGCATCACGCGCCGGTAGCCGTGATAGTCATTCACGGGGTTGTGCTGCGCGCAGCGATTGTCCCAAAGGGCGAGAGAGCCCACTTCCCAGCGAAAACGGCAGGTAAATTCCGGCTTGATCTGATGGGCAAACAAAAATGCTAATAGTGGAGCGCTTTCCTCCTCCGTCATGTTCCGAAAGCGCTGGGTATGCGCCACGTTGACGTAAAGCGCTTTGCGGCCTGTCTCGGGGTGCAACCGCACCACGGGATGCTCTGCCATGTACTCCTGCCGCGCGTCGCCGCGCGCTTCGGTCCGCATGCGGTCTTCCCGCGTTCGGGAAACGTCCGCCTTGGCCGAGGTGTTGATGGCGATCAGCCCGTCCAAGAGTTGGCGCATTCCCTCGGAAAGCGCTTCGTACGCAAGATACTGATTGGCGAACAAGGTATCTCCGCCGGCCGGTGGCACCTCGCGCGCCAACAGCATCGAACCCATGGGCGGGCGCTCCAGATAGGCCGTGTCGCTGTGCCAGATGCCGCCGAAGTTGGTGTGTTCGTGTTCCAGTTTTTTCACCTCGATGATGACGGGATAATCCGGCAGCCCTCTTACGAAGGGATACTCCACGGGCTGTCCCATGGCCTGAGCGAAGCCAAGAAAACGCGCAGGGGTGAGAGGCTGGTCGCGGAAGAAGATCACCAAATGATCCAGAAACGCCTTGCGGATCTGCGTGATAATCTCGGACGAAAGCGGATGGGAAAGATCGGCCCCAACCATCTCAGCGCCCAATGCCCCAGCAATCTTCTTAATTTCCATCATCGCCCAATCCTCAGTAAGGCCGCAGCGTAACGGTAAAACCTCGCACTGAGCAAGACCGTCACGTAGATTCAGATAGACACCGGAGAATTGAATGACACCACGCACCGAGCCCCCTTCCGCGCCGATCACGTGGGAAGTTTTCTGCGCCCTCAGTATCTGGATGCCGAGGCATTCCGGAAATTCCAGCAAGACACCCAAGGCAAGTATGGCGGCCTGGGCATCGAAGTCCGCAAGGACGGCAGATTTATGCGGATCCTCACCGTCTTCGAGAACACGCCGGCTTACCGCGCCGGGCTGCAAGGAAGGGGACTTGATCACTTAGCTTAACGATACCAGCGTCGCCGAAATGACTTTGGATCACACGAACCTTTCGTTGACCTTGTTGCGTGACGGGGAACCGGGTCCTCGAAAACTCTTCCTGGAGCGCGAGAACGAGCAGATTCAAGACCACAGCGTACGGCGGGCCTAATCGCCCCGCATTACGCCTACGTGCGGCTCATCCAATTTCACCGGAATACCGCCGAGGAGATGGCACCTACGGCAAAGGATCCATACAAGCCGTCATTCCCCTGGGCGACAGCTCTGCCCTAAAGCTCACCACCGCTCACTACTACACACCCAGCGGGCGCTCGATCGATAAACAAGGGGGTGATGCCTGACCACTTCGTGGATCAAGATCCGCCAGCGGGCACCGATGCCACCGCCCGCGCCGTCGCTCGCGGGCGTCTTGCTTCCGTAGGTGTAACGGATGCTCCAAGCCCCCGTGTGGTGTGCCGCTCGGAGAAACCGGCGCGCCATTCCCTTGAACCGATCGCAACGCTAACCTCTGATTCTCTTCAAGAACCCGACCTCATCGACTGTCAACTCGATCGGGCGCTACAAACGCTCACTCACCTACGCGTCGCAAAGCCACTAACGCTGCACAAACTCCCACAAGTGCCATCCACGGAATGAACGAGTTCATTCCCAATGTGCCGGCGAAAGCGTTCACCGGCCACACCCTTCAATTCTTCTCATAGTTCGGACAGATGTGATGTGTTGTATTGACCAATCAAGGCAAGGACGGAAGCGCTCGCTTCCGCCCTTGGTAATTCCTAGCTTAGTGCGGCGGGTTGCGGGACCCGCGACCCGCGTTTTCCAGTCTAGCCAGTTGCGGAAACATGAAGCGCCGCGCATCCGCATCCATTTCTGTTTTGAAGCTGTGCTTGCGCTTAAGATCTTCGACTCTCGCGGCTGCGGGGCGTGCATTGATCTCGCCCAGCAAGCGATTAAGGTGTGGAAACTTCGCCCAGTTTTCCTCGCCACCCAATATCAGCGGCACCAAACGCGCCCATCCCCACACCGCCATATCGACAATCGTATAAGCCGGTCCCAACATATAGGTTTGGCGTGCAAGGCGCTCGTCGATGATCTTCCAATGGCGCTCGGCTTCGAAGTCGTAGCGATTGAGCGCGTATTCCTTGGGGTCTGGCGCGTATTGCCGAAAATGTACCGCTTGGCCAGAGTAAGGCCCGATCCCACAGGCCACGAACATCAGCCACGATAGCAACTGGCCGCGCACTTCGGGCCGATCGTTATTAGATGGCAAGAAGCGTTGCGTCTTCTCGGCAAGGTACAAGAGGATAGCGTTGCTGTCGAACACCACGGCCTCGCCATCGACGATGGTCGGGACCTTAGCGTTAGGATTGAGCGCTAGATACTCCGGCTTGAATTGCTCACCTTTGCGCGTATCCACGGGAATGGGGGTGTATTCGATGCCTGCTTCTTCGAGGAATAGCGCGATCTTCATGTGATTGGGGGCGGCGTTGAAATAAAACTTGATCACATCTTCTCTCCTTTTAGAGTAATTTTTGATTCCCATGCACGACACTACCGGCGACCCGCCCTCCGATACGGGATTATGGCACCTTCATGGATTGCGCCGTTGCTAATCGGGAGGAAGTCGCCGGAGGCAGCCCGGCGGCTACCTGGCAAGTAGCACGGAGCCGCAAGTCTGCCGGGAGTTTGCGCTCCGGCGAGCGCAACCAACACTTTTGTGGCGCGCGCGTTTGGTGGCCGTCCCCTAGACCGCCATTCTCGTTGCACAATAATGCGTCCCCCTCGTCTCCGAGCAACCGATGCCTGAGCTTTCGTACATCTCACCCACCCGTCATAGCCCCTGGGGCACCTATCTGGCACAGATCGATCGCGTCATCCCTTACTTGGGTCCCCTGGCGAAGTTGGCCGATGCGCTGCGCACGCCGAAGCGGTCCCTGATCGTGGACATCCCCGTGGAATTGGATAGCGGTGAGATGGCGCACTTCGAGGGCTACCGCGTGCAACATAGCCTCGCGCGCGGGCCCGGCAAGGGCGGCGTGCGCTACCACCCGGACGTCACCTTGGAAGAGGTGATGGCGCTGGCCGCTTGGATGACCATCAAGACCGCTGCGGTGAACCTGCCCTACGGCGGCGCCAAGGGCGGTGTGCGAATCGATCCGCGCAAGCACTCGATGAAGGAACTGGAGCGTATCACGCGCCGGTACACCAGCGAGATCGGCATGCTGATCGGCCCCGACAAGGACATCCCCGCGCCGGACATGAACACCAATGCGCAGATTATGGCCTGGATGATGGATACCTATTCCATGAACACCGGCACCACGGCGACCGGGGTGGTCACCGGCAAACCCATTCAGCTGGGCGGATCCTTGGGGCGGGTGAAGGCCACCGGACGGGGTGTCTTTGTCATCGGCCGCGAAGTCGCGCGGCGGCTCAACATGGAATTGGAAGGCGCCCGCGTGGCGATTCAAGGCTTTGGCAATGTGGGCTCGGCCGCGGCCGAGTTGTTCGCGGGCTATGGGTCGAGGATCGTTGCGGTACAAGATCACTCCGGCACGGTGTTCAACCCGGAGGGCTTGGACATCGCGGACCTGATGGCCAACTTGCGCGCGCATGGCGGCATCGCGCAATTCAAGGGCGGCGATCAGATTTCGGATGAACAGTTCTGGGGAGTGGAAAGCGAGGTTCTGATCCCCGCCGCCATCGAAGGCCAGATCACCGCCGGGCGCGCGGCCAAACTCAAGACACGCCTGATTCTGGAAGGGGCTAACGGCCCCACGCTGCCCGATGCGGATCTGGTGCTGGCCGATCGCGGGATCGTGGTGGTGCCCGACGTCATTGCCAACGCCGGAGGCGTGACGGTTTCCTACTTCGAGTGGGTTCAGGACTTCAGTTCATTCTTCTGGACAGAAGATGAGATCAACATGAAGCTGGAAACAATTCTGATCGGCGCCTTTAAGCGCATCTGGGACACTGCGGAACAGCAAAAGGTCACCTTGCGCACGGCCGCCTTCGTCGTGGCCTGCGAGCGGGTGCTGCAGGCACACGTAGAACGAGGGCTATACCCTTGATCTGGGTTTCTGGGCGTGAACGCCCAGAACAGCTCAATGCCGGGTCGAATCGCCGCCTTTGGTTTCCGTAGACTTCACGCCTACGCCCAGAGTCATTTTCACGGCCGCCTCGCGCTCGGCGTAGTAGAAAGGTACTTGACCGATTTCACGGAAGCCTACGCGGCGGTAGAACAATCGAGCGGCATGATTGGTGGCGCGCAGTTCCAACTGGACGTTCCTGATGCCCGCCGTGAGGCAAGAGGTGCGCAGCCAATCCATCAATCGCCGCCCAACGCCTTTGCCTTGGAATTCCGGTTTGACGGCGAGCAAGTTCAGGTGGGCATCTTCGTCGCCGAAGTACATGATGGCAAAGGCCACGATGCGCTGGCCTTCGCAGGCGATAGCGGTCACCGTTTCACGGTTGCAGATTTCTCGCAGGACGCGCCCAGGGGTCCAAGTCCACCCCAGGCCATGTTCGATCAAATCTCTGGACATGCGCGCCAATTCTTGGGCGTCTGCCGGACGGCCAAGTCGAACGGTGATGCTTTTTGCGGTAGCCACGGTAGGTCGCCTCTTATATTGGTGAATCACTTTTTCGTCTAACAGCATTGCGGGGTAGCGGTTTGACTACCCTTGCCTCAAGTTTGAACCAGTCTGCCGTATTCACGTAGCTTTGTAATACACCTTCATCGGTTAGCGCAAGCAAACCATAGTTGCGCCCTTCCATGGAGTCATTAAACCGCAACGCTCGCGCGAACATAGCGTACCAAGTCAGCGGCCAAGCCAGCCAGCACCCCTTGCTGGGTCGCGTCCTTGAGCGATCCGTCCTCCTCGAAGGCGTCG
>JBKKAO010000261.1:0-2573 GCA_046714645.1 Burkholderiales bacterium
CGGCAACTACACGGACTCACCATAGCCAGCGAGCGGCCGGGCCATCGCATGATGGAGACTTGGCATCCCTTGGGACCCACAGCCGTGATCACCGCTTTCAACTTTCCAGTGGCGGTGTGGGCGTGGAACGCAGCCTTGGCCATGGTCTGCGGGAATAGCGTTCTGTGGAAGCCCTCGGAAAAGACTCCGCTTACCGCATTGGCCATGCAGGCGCTGTTTGAACAGGCTTGCGGGGACTTTCAGAGCGCGCCGGCCCACCTCAACCAATTGATCTTTGGCACGAGGGAACATGGACGCATGCTTCTCGATCAACCCCAGGTTCGCTTGGTGTCCGCTACCGGATCCACGGGAATGGGCAAGGCCGTGGCGGCGCAGGTAGCGCCTCGCTTCATGCGAAGCATTCTGGAGTTAGGCGGCAACAACGCCGCCATCCTCGCCCCCTCGGCGGATCTTGCTCTGGCCGAGCGCGCGATCTTGTTCGCGGCCGTGGGAACCGTGGGACAGCGCTGCACCACGCTGCGCCGCTTGTTCATCCATCGCTCGTTGTTCGATTCTTTCCTCGAACGCTTGAAGGCGTTCTACCAGCGTGTAACGGTAGGAAATCCCCTCATGGAGGGAACTCTCGCCGGACCCTTGATCGATGAGGACGCCTACCACGCAATGGGCTCAGCCCTCGAGCGTGCGCGCTCGGATGCGCGATGGGTCGCCGGTGGCGAGCGCGTGCAAAACGGCCACCCGCCAGGGGGCTTCTATGTGCGGCCTGCATTGGTGGCAATGCAGCGCCAAACCGCCGTTGTTCTGGAGGAGACCTTCGCACCCATACTCTACGCCATGCCCTATGAACACTTGGAAGAGGCCGTGACGCTCCACAACGCGGCGCGGCATGGATTGTCATCGTGCATCTTCAGCAACGACGTGCGTGAAACCGAACTTTTCTTGAGCAGCGCGGGATCCGACTGTGGCATCGCCAACGTCAACATTGGCACCTCGGGTGCTGAGATCGGCGGTGCCTTCGGTGGAGAAAAAGACACCGGGGGCGGAAGAGAATCCGGATCGGATGCCTGGAAGGCCTACATGCGGCGCGCAACGAATACAATCAATTACTCATCCCAGCTACCCCTCGCGCAAGGTATCCGTTTCGATTTGTAGAGTCTCGCCATGCATACATTGGTCATCTTCAATCCAGGTCATTTCCACGCGGCGCTGGCCTTGCGCTACCGCCACCGCGCGTTGTCCGAAGACGTGTTCGTCTACGCAGAAGAAGGTCCGGACCTGGAGCGGTTTCTTGCGCTCGTGGAGTCCTTCAACCGGCGCGAGGCCGATCCCACTGGCTGGAATCTCCATATCTATCGCGGCGCCGGTTGCCTGGAACGTCTGATCGCGGAGCGCAAAGGCGATATCGTAGTGGTAGCGGGCAAGAATGACCGTAAGCTGGAATCCATAGCCCGCCTTCAGGCAGCGGGATTTTCCGTGTTGGGGGACAAACCCTGGTTGATTGAGGAGCAGCAGCTCGGCTTAGTCCGGCAAGTGGCACGCTCCAAGCCCCTGGCCATGGATATGATGACGGAGCGTCATGATATCGGCCACAGGCTCGTGCGCGCGCTGGCGCGCGACCCCCAGGTGTTTGGTGAGTTCGCGGCGGGCTCGGGCCCCGCGATTTCCATGGTCAGCGTGCATCACTTGTTCAAGACGGTGAATGGCCATTCCTTGACGCGCCCTGCATGGTATTTCGACACGGCGGTGCAAGGTGAGGGAATCACCGACGTCACTACCCATCTGATGGACCTCGCCCTGTGGATCACCGATCAAGGCATATCCTGCGTGGCGGAGCGCGACATCCAGCTCAAGGCGGCGCGCCAATGGCCTACGGAAGTGCCCTTGGAGCTATTCAAGGGGATCACCGGTTTGGCGCGCTTTCCGGATGCCGTGCTGGCCTGGGTAAAATCGGACACGCTTTCCTATCTGTGCAACGCAAAGATCGAGTGTGTGTTACGCGGCGTTGTTATGGAGATCGAGGCACGCTGGGATCTGCGCGTACCACCGGGCGGTGGCGACACCCATAGCGCGGTGCTGCGCGGCACCGGCGCCACGATTATTCTTGCGCATGATGCGCAGACGCGATTTGAATCTCAGGTCACTGTGGTGCCTAGCTCAAGCGATTTCGAGCAGCGTCTACCCTACGCGATCGATGGCCTACAGAAGGAATTTCCAGGCTTGGGCTTGGAGGTGGTGAAACCGCACTACCGGCTAGTGATCCCCAAGCCACTCATCACTACCCACGAGCAACACTTCTCCGCGGTGCTCGATACTTTTCTGGGTTATGCCGATCTACCGCGGTGGCCGGACCACTTGAACACGGATGTGCTGGCGAAATACACGTTACTCGCGCGGGCAAAAACGCTAAGCCACGCTTATAAGTAATCGAACAGGCTAAGCCCCTGCACCCGGGTGAAGGACTTCTGAGCGGCTTCAAGCGTCACTTGCTGTAGCGTCAGATCGCTGATGGCCTTGGAGTAGTCCAGATCACGCAACGCGGAGAGTTGGCGGTCGTACTGAAGCACCACATCGTCATT